>WQZL01000109.1 GCA_009780755.1 Promicromonosporaceae bacterium
CGATCTTGCCATCAGGCACCAACACGGCGCTGGTCGTTCCGGCGTAAGTGGCATAGGCGGCAGCCGAGGCCGACGTGTTGCCGGTGGAGGCACAGATCACGGCGCGAGCGCCGCGTCCGGCGGCAGCCGAGACGGCAGCCGTCATGCCGCGATCCTTGAACGAGCCGGTGGGGTTCATGCCCTCGTACTTGACCCACACCTGCGCGCCGGTGCGCTTGGAGAGCGCGGGTGCCTCGATTAGTGGCGTGCCGCCTTCGCCAAGGGTGACGATCTGCTTGGTGATGTGCGCGGGTAGCCGGTCGGCATATTCGGTGATGATGCCTCGCCAAAGATGAGCCACAAGAAACTCCTTAAGTAGTAAGTACGCGCAGCACGGAGACAACCGCGCCCACCGAGTCGAGAGTGGCCACCGCCTCAACCGTGGCCGTTAGCGCCGCCTCGGTGGCGGGGTGGGTGGTGATGAGCAGTTGCGTGGTGTCCGTGTCGCAGGTGGCGGGCGCGGCCGTCGCGCCGGAGGGCGACGGAGCCGACTGACGTGCCGATGGTTGCCGCACGGAATCGATGGACACGCCGTGTTCGGCCAGAGCGCCGGCCACCTGGGCGAGTACGCCGGGGCGGTCCGCCACCGTTAGGCGAATCTGGAACGATGTGGTGGCGGCGCTTGCCGGCAGGATCGGCCAGCTGGCGGCGGCGGATTCACGCGGCCCCATGCCACCGTTGACCCGGTGGCGAGCCACGGACACCAGGTCACCGAGAACAGCCGAGGAGGTGGGCGTGCCGCCTGCTCCTTGGCCGAAGAACATTAGGGGGCCTGCGCTCTCCGCCTCTACGAATACGGCGTTGAACGCGCCGCGCACGGAGGCGAGCTGATGGTCGGCGGGCACGAGCGTGGGGTGAACGTAGGCGGACACTCCCTCCCCAACCCGTTCGGCGGTGGCGAGCAGCTTGATGACGTGGCCGGTGCGGGCAGCCCAAGCCACATCTTCGGCCGTGACGGCCATAATGCCCTCGCAGGCCACATCGGCGGCGGAGACGCGGGTGTGGAAAGCGAGCGAGGCGAGGATGGCGGCCTTGGCGGCGGCGTCGTGCCCCTCCACATCGGCGGTGGGGTCGGCCTCGGCGTAGCCGAGCGCCTGGGCCTGGGCCACCGCGTCGGCCAGGGTAAGACCGTCGGCGGCCATGCGGTCGAGTACATAGTTAGTGGTGCCGTTGACGATGCCAAGTACGCGGCGCACATTGTCGCCCGCCAGGCTTTCCCGCATCGGGCGGACAATCGGGATGGCCCCGCCCACAGCGGCCTCGTAGTACAGGTCAACACCGGCGGCGTCGGCGGCCTCGAATAGCTCGGGGCCATGCGCAGCGAGCAGCGCCTTGTTCGCGGTGACCACGGAGGCGCCGTTCTGGAACGCTTGCCGGATTAGGGTGCGGGCAGGCTCGATGCCGCCGAAAAGCTCGATCACCAGGTCGGCGCCGTCCAGCGCGGCGGCGGCATCGGTGGAGATCACGTCGCGTGGGATTTCCGGGTCGGTCACCTCGGCCGGGTCGCGTACCACGATGGCGTGTAAGCGCAGGAACGCTCCGGCGCGAGCCGCGAGGGCGTCGCTCTGCATGACTAGGCCACGCGCAACGGCGCTACCGACCACGCCGCAGCCAAGAAGGGTCACGTTTAGGCAGGATGCTCCGGGCATGGGCACAGCCTAGTGGGTCGTCCTCGGCAGTTAGTTACGGTTGACGTCTAGTTGCAGGAGAATGAGATCGTGGCCGAAGTGTTGTTCCGTGCCAATGCGCTGAAAGCCAAGCTTCTCCAGTACGGCGATGGAACCGTGGTTCTGCGGGTAGGCCATGCCGATCACTTCGGCTACCGGGAAGTGCTCTCGCGCATAGTCCAGAGCCGCGCGACCCGCCTCGGTGGCATAGCCCTTACCCCAGGTGGCGGGATCGTAGGCGTAGAGGAGTTCGATGCGACCGTCGGGGATGGGGCGGATGCCGCAATGACCAATGAGGCTGCCAGTGGCTTGTTCCACGACAGCGAAGACGCCATATCCGTCGTTCCAGACTGCCTGAAACTGCTCGCGCAACGCGGCGATTCCCTCTCCGGTAGCACCCTGGCCGCTCCCAAGGTATCGCGTGACCTCAGGTTTCATCAGAATCGCGGCGTAAGCGTCCGCATCCGCGTCCGTAAATCGCCTCAGCAGCAATCGTTCCGTAGCAATCATTGCCCGACCCCCTCATCTAGCGCGAGCAGATCGGCTACTGTCTCGCGGCGAAGTAGTACGCGGGCGTCGCCGTCACGGACGGCAATTACTGGGGGGCGCAGCAGGAGGTTGTAGTTTGAGGCCATTGAACGGCCGTAGGCGCCAGTGGCGGCTACGGCGAGGAGATCCCCCGCACACACGTCACCGGGCAGCCAAATCTCATCGATGATGATGTCGCCGCTTTCGCAATGCTTGCCCACCACACGCGCCAATACCGGTGTAGCAGTAGATACTCGGTTTGCGAGTTCAGCGTGATATTTCGCGCCATAAAGGGCCGGGCGAATGTTGTCGCTCATTCCGCCATCGACAGACACGTAGCGGCGAGTGAACGTCTCACCATCCGCCCCGCTGACAGTGACCGGCTTGATGGTGCCCACCGTGTACAGCGTGATTCCGGCGGGGCCGACGATGGCGCGGCCCGGCTCAATGGAAACGTGCGGCACGGGGGTGTCTAGTTCGACACAGGCCGCTGCGATGGCCTGAGCGAGCGTTGGGGCAATCTCGCCGGGGGTAAGTGGAGTCTCATCGGGCAGATACGCGATGCCGTAACCGCCGCCAAGGTCGATCTCCTCACATAGAAAGCCGGTGCGCCGTACCAGGTCAGCGCGGATGCGCAATACGGCGCGGGCTGCCTCGACGAAGCCCGCAGTGTTCGCAATCTGTGAGCCGATGTGGCTGTGCAGACCCACTAAGCGCAGGCTAGGCAGCTCGAGGATGCGCAGCAGCGCCGTCATCGCCGGGGAATAAGCCTCGCCTGGCGCGGACGTAATCGACAGCCCAAACTTCTGATCTTCATGGGCCGTGGAAATGAACTCGTGCCAGCCCGCGTGGACGCCGGTGGTCAGCCGCAGCATCACCGGAGCCACCACACCACAGGCGGCCGCAGCCTGGGCAACCCGCTCGATCTCCGGCAGAGAATCGACCACAATACGACCCACCCCGACCTCTAAGGCGGCGGCGATCTCGTCATCAGACTTGTTATTGCCGTGCAACGCAATATGCGCGGCAGGCATACCGCCCGCGAGCGCCACCGCTAACTCGCCCCCCGAGGCGGTGTCCAGATGCAGCTCCTCCTCGTGTGCCCAGCGGGCTATCGCCTTAGTGAGCAGCGCCTTGGAGGCGTAGTAGACGTCTGCCTGGCTGCCGATGGCAATAAAGGCTTCAGTGAACTCGGCGACGAAGGAGCGG
This sequence comes from Promicromonosporaceae bacterium, assembly GCA_009780755.1. Classification (GTDB taxonomy): domain Bacteria; phylum Actinomycetota; class Actinomycetes; order Actinomycetales; family Cellulomonadaceae; genus Xylanimonas. Next base: position 3,444 of record WQZL01000109.1, read on the forward strand.
GCGTTTTCCCGGAAGCATGTTTCATCGATCAAGTAGGCCGGAGTGCCGTACTCATTTGCGAGCCGGGTGACGGGCACGCCCGCCAGCAGCATCTCTCCTGCGTCGTCACGCGCGGCTCCATTCGGCCAAGGGGAGTCCAGCAGGTCTAGGGTTGTCACCTCCGCACCGTCACATTCTTTCCGGCGCGCTGACGCCGAGCAGGTCTAGGCCGTTGGCGAGTACCTGCCGCACGGCGTCATTGAGCCACAGGCGAGTGCTGTGTTCCATCGCGACCGGCTCATCCGGGTAGGGCAGCACGCGGCGCTGAGCGCCGTTGGCATCCTTGGCCTGGTACCAGGAGTGGTAGTCGCCGGCGAGCGCTTCGAGGTAGCGGGCCACGCGGTGCGGTTCGCGCAGGCTGGCGGCCTCGGCGACGATGCGGGGGAACTCGGCCAGGCGGCCAAGCAGCACGGCCTCGGCCTCGTGGTCGAGTAGGGCCGGGTCAAATCCACCCTCGTGGGTAACGCCCCGCTCGGCGGCGTTGCGGTCAACGGCACAGGTACGCGAGTGGGCGTACTGCACGTAGAACACGGGGTTTTCGTTCTTCTGACTGGCCAGCAGGTCGAGGTCAAGGTCGATGGTCGAATCGACGGCGAAGCGGGCCAGGGAGTAGCGGGCGGCGTCCACCCCCACGGCATCCACCAGGTCATCGACGGCAATGACGGTACCGGCCCGCTTGGACATGCGGACGGGCTGCTTGTTCTTGACCAGGTTCACCATTTGACCGATCAGGATTTGCAGGTTCTTACCGGGGGTGTCACCAAAGGCGGCGCACAGGGCCATCATGCGGCCGACGTAGCCGTGGTGATCGGCGCCCAGCATGATGATTACCTCATCGGCGCCGCGCTCGCGCTTGTCGAGGTAGTAGGCCACGTCGCCGGCGATGTAGGCGGTGTCGCCGTCGGACTTGATGACCACGCGATCCTTGTCATCGCCGAAGTCGGTGGTGCGAATCCAGGTGGCACCCTCGGCCTCGAAGATGTGCCCGGCGGCGCGCAGGCGCTCGATGGCCCGACCGACCGCCCCGGACTCGTGCAGGGAGTCCTCGTGAAAGTACACGTCGAACTCGACGCCAAACTCGCGCAGGGTGTTCTTGATCTCGCCGAACATCAGGTCAACGCCACGGGCGCGGAATGCCTCTTGGGCCTCTTCCTTGGGCAGCGTTGCGGGGACAGGTTCGCCTGCCTCGATGGCTAGTGCGGTCACCTGATCGGCAATCTCGGTGATATAGGCGCCACCGTACCCGTCTGCGGGGGCGGGTTCGCCCAGGGCAGCGGCCAGCAGGGAGCGGGCGAATTTGTCGATCTGCGAGCCGTGGTCGTTGAAGTAATACTCGCGGGTGACTTTCGCGCCGGATGCCTGAAGCACACGGGCCAGGGAGTCGCCGACGGCGGCCCAGCGGGCGCCGCCAATGTGGATGGGGCCGGTGGGGTTGGCACTGACGAACTCTAGGTTGATGTGCTTGCCCGCCTCGGCGTCGTTGTGGCCATACCGGGCGCCTGCGGTGACGATGCTGCGGGCCAGTTCGCCGGCGGCGGCGGCGTCGAGGGTGATGTTGAGGAAGCCAGGCCCGGCGATCTCCACCTGTTTGATGCCGGCGGTCGTCCGCAGTCGATTGGCCAGATCCTCGGCTAGCGCGCGCGGGTTTGTTCCGGCCTTCTTGGCCAATTGCAGGGCGATATTGGTGGCCCAGTCGCCGTGTTCGCGCTGCCGGGGACGCTCGACATGCACCGTCTCCGGTAGGTCTGCCGGGTCGAGGGCAAGGGAGCCGTCGGCTACCGCGGCGGCAAGGGCAGCCGCAACTGCGGCAGAAAGTTCAACAGGAGTCACAAAGAAAGATTCTACGGCTCCGGTAAGTCCTCGGGGTAGATGATGCCGATCTCATAGATCGACTTGGGGAAATCCTTGCGATTATTGGTCAGGAAGCGGCTCGCTCCCGCGTGTACCGCGGTGGACAGATGTATCGCGTCGGGAGCGCGCAGGTTGTAGGCGACGGCGTAGGACAGCGCCCGTTCGGTCACCGCCGCATCCACCGGAAGCAGATTGAGGCGCCCTAGATGACTTAACAGAATCCGTTCGGCCTCAGTGTGGCCCTCCCGCATCACCTTCGGTAGTACCTCTAGCGCCAACATCAACGAGCCGACCCCATGGAACTCTTCATCCTCAGCTACGCGATCAAACAGGCGAGCGACCCGCTGGCCGAGCGGATGCCCTGGTTCAGCCGCGTAGATGAGGACGTCGGCATCAAAGGCCATCATGGCCGGGAGTCCCGGCCTTCCCGAACCCAGGCAACAAGTTCTTCTGCAAATTCCGCCGAGATTCCCTTGCCTCGATATAGCGGCTTGTTCCGGGACTCCTCCATCATGCGGAAGATGCGAGCACCCTCTGTCTCGTGTGCTGCTCGGGCACGGTCGCGCAGTTTGTCGGGGCGTACCACGACCGCCACCGGCTTGCCGTGCCTGGTGATCGTCACGTCGTCCCCCCGCTCCACGCGGTCAATAACGTCGGGGAGGGTGGCCCTGGCCTGACTAATCGGCAATGCGGTCATGTACAGCAATGTACAGCGCCGTACGGTCTTGTACAAGGCTTAGCGGCGCTTGACACTCCCTTGTTGATGACAGCGCGTGCCCGCCTCACGACGAAATGGCCTTGGTTCGCCTGAGTGCCGCCGAACAAGTTAGATGCACTATGCTTGCCTGCGCGCCCGTCTCCCGACGGGACACCCTTGGTTCGCATGTGTGCAGCCGAACAAGTTCGATGCACTATGCTCGCCTGCGGGCGCCCGTAGCTCAGTGGATAGAGCGCTTGCCTCCGGAGCAAGAGGTCGTAGGTTCGAATCCTATCGGGCGCACTCGCTAATTTCGCAGCTGATCTGCGCCAATACCACCACAACGCGACCATTTGCGAATCCCCTGATGCACTCATGTCCCGTCATTCTGCGAGCGGTTACGGCGGCGGCGAAGGCTTCGCCGCGGGCAGCGTAGGAGGCGAACTGGTCCCGGGAGGCACCCGCCGGGGCTAGCAGCACCGTGTCGCCGGGCTGGGCCAGGGTGCGGACAGCTACCAGGAGCCTCATCCCCCCTACCTGCCAGCTCTTACCGTTACGCGAACACTCCAACGATTTGACTGTGTGTGTGTGTGTGTGTGTACCGTCCCTGGTGGCTGCAACCGTAGCCGCGCACTATTCCACTTCTCAGAGGAGAGTACCATGAGCAAAATAAAGGACAAGCTGTTGACCTTCGGGTTGGTGGGAGCGCTATTTGTTGGCGGCGTTGCCGTTGCAGCTCCAGCTGCGGCGGTCGCCCCGCGTTGCCCGGTATATTCAATGTCCCGATCTCAGACCCCCATAGCTCCAGTACACCTGAGATGGAGTGTAGTGACTCGTCGTGTTACTTTGCATGCAGGTTGTGTAGGCGGCCAGGAAGTCCAAGCTCACATCAGCGCAGCCAACGGCCCGTTCCTTGGATTCCCAAGATCTACTTTCCGCGGACCCTGGCGGTCTGCATCACAGGCTGTCTCCTCAGTATCCCTGGAAGTACACCCAACAACGATGCCGTATTCGGACTCTGGCCGGACATTCAGAAGGTAGTTAAGATTAAAAGTGTCTGCCATTAAGCGTAAGGGCTTTAAAGTCGCGTTCGTTGCCGCGATGCTGCTAGCAACGGGTGCTTGTGCGCCCACGACAGCAGAACCCGCGGTTAATCCTTGGGCTGATGAGTTTGCGCGCGTATACGAGCAGGCCGAGTCAGACTTGGTGCGGGCAATCGTTGCCGATGGAGAGTTGACCTTGGCTGAGATGCGGGAGGCCATCGAGGCGGCAACAGTGTGTTTCCGCGATATCGAGTCTGAATTTGCTGCGGTAACCACGGTTCTGACCACAATCACCGAGGATGGAGCCGGGGGCTTCACCCTCCGGACAGACCACGATGGATATTGGCACGATGTCGATCCCGGATTGCGAAGCGCGATTGCGGACTGCGAATTTCGCTACTGGAATGATCTCTGGATTCTATGGGATCTAGTTCGACTGAGTCATGACGGCGAGGACTTCAACGATTTGATGCTTGATTGCCTGGTTCGCAACTCGGTGGTGCCGGATGATTTCACCTACCGCCAATTCCGCGAGGTGGTAGACGGGTGTGCTTTTGTTTTTGAGCACGACCCAGAGAACCCGCTGACCGAGGAGGAAATCCGGTTACTTTGGGAACAACACGATTGGGATTGTCGGCCGCAACTACCCGACGGCACTTACCTCGATGATGGCGTCGCCTGGGACTGCCAGATGGACCCGCTGAACCACTAGCCTGTTCGAGCATTTGTCGTGTTGTTCGAGCGCTCGGGCGCTCGAACAACACGACAAATGCTCGAACAGGCGGGATTAAGTTACGGCGGCGGCGAAGGCTTCGCCGCGGGCGGCGTAGGAGGTGAACTGGTCTTGGGAGGCGCCCGCCGGGGCTAACAGCACCGTGTCGCCGGGTTGGGCCAGGGTGGCGGCGGCGGCCACGGCGCGGCGCATTACCTCGGCACCATCGAGCAGGTTTCCTGCCTCGGTTGGCTCGATGCGAACCACCGGGACGTTTGGGGCGTGGGTGGCCAGGGGGCCGGTGAATGGCTCTGGGTCCACCCCGAGCAGCACGACGGCACGCAACCGGTCGGCCCGCGACGCAATCAGTTCGTCGAACACCGCCCCTTTGGCGAGGCCGCCCGCAAGCCAAACAACGCTACCTGGCGGAAAACCGGCCAGGGCGGCGGCAGCGGCGTGGGCGTTGGTGGCCTTGGAGTCGTTCACGTAGGCCACGCCGTCGATCTGCGCAACCTGTTGGATGCGATGCCCACCGGGGACAAAGGCGCGCAGACCATCGCGCACCGCCTTCGCGGGCACGCCGTGGGCGCGGGCCAGGGCGGCGGCGGCCAGGGCATTGGCGATGACATGCGGGGGTGGGGCGCCCTGCTCAACCACCGATGAAGCCAGGTCGGCCAGCGTGGCGATCTCGGCGGCGGAGAGCCGACGGTCCGGGTCATCGAATGGCATGTGAAAGGCGCGATCCACGAGCGCATCC
>WQZL01000110.1 GCA_009780755.1 Promicromonosporaceae bacterium
GCCAGGAACAGCATCGCCATCAGGTTGCGCTGGGAGCGTCGCCGCAACGTAGTGACGGTGGCCCAGGGGTCTTTGGTTAGGTCATCTCCGGTCCCGACTTGACCCTCAATGCCGTGGTTCCAGGAGCGGTTATTTGAGGTGCCGTCGTGATTATCTTCGCCGTTGGCCCAGTTGTGTTTGTGGTCGAAGGCCACCAGGTCGGCCAGGGTGAAGCCATCGTGGGAGGTGACGAAGTTGATGGAGGCGACGGGACCGCGAATCAGTGGCGGGTCGGAGTGGCCGAACAGGTCGGCCGAGCCGGACAGGCGCGTGGTTAGCTCGCGAACGCCGATCATGGGGCGGCCAAAGGACCCCTCGCGGGCGGCGGGCAGCCAAAACTCGCGAATCGCATCGCGGTAACGATCATTCCACTCGGCCATTGGGGAGGGGAAGTTGCCGGTTTGCCAGCCCCCGGGGCCAACATCCCACGGCTCGGCAATCAGTTTCAAATTGTTCAGGATCGGATCGGTTTGTAGGCCCACCAGGAACGGATGATCGGCGTGATAGCCGTAATGCCCACGTCCCAACGTGACGGCCAGGTCAAACCGGAAGCCATCTACGCCCACCTCATCGGCCCAAAAACGTAGCGAGTCAAGCGCCATCTGCACCACTCGCACCCTTCTAAAGTCGAGGGTGTTGCCGGTGCCGGTCACATCCGCAAGGGCGGCCGGGGAGTTGCCGTCGTGCAAGTAGTACAACGGGTTGTCCAGGCCGCGCCACGAGACGTGCAGCTGATCGTCGCCACCCTCGCAAGTGTGGTTGTAAACCACATCGAGGATCACCTCGATACCCGCCTGATGGAGCAGGTGCACCATGCCACGCACCTCATCTAGCACGGCGGCTGGCCCGGCATCCTGCGCCGTCTGGGTGGCGTAAGACACCTCCGGGGCGAAGAAGCCGAGCGTCGCGTACCCCCAATAGTTGCGCAGGCCACCGGCAATCAGCCGCGGCTCGGAGGCGTAGGCGTGGATTGGCAGGAGTTCGAGCGTGGTGACACCCAGCTCCTTTAGGTAGGCGATGGTGGCCGGGTGAGCCATGCCCGCGTACGTGCCGCGCAACTCGGGCGGCAGCGCCTCGTTGAGCAGCGTAAAGCCGCGAACATGTGCCTCGTAGATGACCGTGTCGGCCCAGGGCACACGCGGACGGGTTAGCGGCGGGGCGGGCGGCAACTGAGCCATCACCACCGAATGCGGGACGTGGGGGAGGGAATCGGCGGTATCGGCGGCGCCGTAACGCTCGGCAATCCACCAGTTAGCGTCACGGCTGCCAGGGTTCTTTGAACGCGGGGAGCTGACCGCGCCCAACACCTCGGGGCCGTAATTGATGGTGCCGACGATGCCACGGGCATAGGGGTCGAGCAGCAGTTTGGCCGGGTTATTGCGGACGCCGCCGCGCGGATCCCACGGCCCGTACGTGCGGAACCCATACCGCTGACCGGGGCGTACGCCGGGAACGTGGGCGTGCCAGACGCCATACGTCGGGCCGAGCAGAGGGACCCGCTGCTCGGCGTACCGCGCCGGATCGCGCTCGTCGAGTTCGGGGCGCACCACGTCGATCAGGCAGAAATCCACGGCGGCGGCGTGCGAAGCCACCACCGCCACATCCACGCCGCCGGGGGTGGCGGTGACGCCAAGTGGGGGAACATGCGAACGCCGCGCCGTCGGGCGCGTGAGGGGTCGCACCACGGGACGCGGCGGTATCGGCTCAACCACCCGCACATTCATAGCGACCAACCATACGTCACTACCCGCCCCACCACCCGCTGCGGGGAACGCGGGTAGTCTTCACTTGTGCGAATAGTTGTCCTTGTTAAGTACGTGCCCGAAATTACTGCCGACCGACGCTTCGCCGACGGTCGCCTGGTGCGAAGCCCGGCTGAGGGTTCGTTGAACGAGATGGACGAGTATGGGGTTGAGGCCGCGCTGCGCCTGGCGGAGACGGCAGGGGACAATGCCGAGGTGATCGCGTTGTCATTGGCGCCCGAAACCGCCGATGTCGCCGTGCGTAAGGCGTATCAGATGGGCGCAGATCGCGGAGTGCGCATCACCGATGATGCCTTCGCAGGTTCCGATTACTTCGGCACAGCTTCGGCGCTGGCGGCGGCCATCCGACGGCTTGGTGAGGACAAGCCGATTGACCTGGTAGTGGCCGGAATGACCGCGCTAGACGGCCTCGGCTCGGTGGTGCCTGCGCTACTGGCCGCTGAGTTGGGCTGGCCGGGGCTAACGCTTGCCGCAACGGTGTCGCTGGATGGCGGCGTGCTAACCATCGAACGCGAAATTGATGACATCGTCGAAACGCTGTCCGCTCCGCTGCCAGTGGTGCTTTCGGTGACGGATGCCGCAAATACTCCACGACTTCCCGACTTTAAGCGGATCATGGCCGCCCGCACCAAGCCGGTTGAGAGGTGGACGGCAGCCGACCTGGACATTGATCCCGCCGAGGTGGGGTCCGCCGGGGCGCGCACCAGCGTGGCCGAGGCGACGCCGCGCCCCCCACGCCCGCCGGCAACCATCGTTGTAGATAAGGGCGAGGGCGGCAAAGCCCTGGCCGAGTTCCTGATCGCCAACGATCTGGTTTGAGGAGGAAGTCATGCCTAACCCCACGATTCTCGTTTTTCTTGATGGGCCAGACGCCACGAGTGCCAGCGCGCAACTAACCGAGGTGCGCCCGGCCGTACTCGAACTGCTCACGCTGGGCCGCGCCCTTGGCCGGGTTGATGTGCTAACTATGGCCGCTCCATCCGTGCCGGTGTTGGCGACGCTGGGCGCCTATGGCGTGCAGAATGTGCACCAGGCGCAGCTGCCGATGTCGGTGCCGCCGCTGGCCCGCCGGGTGACACCGATACTGGCGGCGGTGTTCGCAGATGCGGTACGGCGAATCGATGCCGATGTACTGCTGGTGCCCTCCTCATATGCGGGCAGGGAGGCCGCCGCCGTGGCCGCCGCCCGATTGGGTGCCGGGTTTGTGGCCGATGCCAGCGGATTGACGTGGACGGGAGATGGCGAACGCCCGCTGCGGGCTGCTAAGCGAGTGTTGGGGGGCACCTGGGATACGGTTTCGACCATCGCCTCCGACCCAGCCATCGTGACCGTGCGCGCCAACGCCATAACCTCCAAACCAGCCGCAACGGCCACCCACCCGGACGTGTGGCCGGTGCCAATCGAAGTGGCTCCGCCACTGGTTACCGTCGCCTCACGGACCGTCAAGGATCGCGATCACGGCCGCCCGAGGCCCCAAGAGGCGGCCACGGTGGTGGTTGGTGGCCGCGGCGTGAACGGCGACTTTGGACCCGTAGCCGACCTGGCCGATGCACTAGGCGGGGCCGTCGGCGCCACCCGTGATGCGGCCTTTGAGGGCTGGTTCGACTCCTACATCGGGCAGACGGGCATCGTGGTTTCGCCCCGACTGTACATCGGCGCGGGCGTATCGGGCGCCCCACACCATGCGGTGGGCATGAGTTCATCGCAAGTGATCGTCGCCGTGAACAATGACGCGGACGCCCCCCTGATCGAAATGGCCGACCTAGCCGTTATTGGCGACCTGGCCGATATTCTCCCCCAGGCCGCTGCCACCATCTACGCCCACAAAACGAAACCCGGTGGTTGAGCCTGCGCCGCCCTGAGCTTGTCGAAGGGTTGATCCCCCTGGGTTTGTTGCTCCCTGTGGCTGAGAACGTAGCGAGGGGCCGAGTTTCGCCGACCTTGCGCCGGAACTCGGCCCCTCGATGAGCTGTGGCAGACCCGCGTTCCGACTACATCGGCTCGGCTTCTGGCCTTCCCCGTAGTGGGGTAGCTGACCCTTCGCTCCCTGGTATCATACCTCGCTTAGCTAACCGAAGGCCAGAACCATTGGTGAACAGAATAATTATCTCCAAGATTCGGCGATCTAAAATCAACCGACGAGCCACCTCGCGAGCGTATTCACTTTCATTTTGGGGTAGCCGGACCAGATCGATCACGCCGCGATCTGTTTGATGACGGATTGTGCGCATCTGTTCGGAGGCGTTATGTTTTCCGCTGCCCTGAGGGGCTTTTAAGTCCCACACTTTCTGTTCCATAGAAATATCTGGTCGAGTGCCATCTCGGCTCGGCTTATGTCCGCGCCAAGAGACGCAAAAACCGAGGTGAGTCAACCGTTTCATCGTTGCAACCTCGTGTAACTTCGGTTTTTCCTCGCGACTAAGGCCGGGCGGTATAAACACCGATCCGCGTTGCTCTCCGAGTTCCAGATGTTCGACCGCAAGCGCGCTCTTCAGGTCGAGTTGGCCTCCATCCCTATCGATTGACCAGGGTGATAGCGACTGGCTGCTAGCTTCCATAGTTCTAGTAAACCCTAATCGCCAGAAGCACGAGCACTTTATCCACAGGGCTGTGGATAAGGCGCCGTGCTGGATGCAGAGTGGCGTGACTAGTCTGCGTTGAGGTTTTCGTTGGGAATCCAGCCTTCGGCGCCGAACGCGTTGCGGCACCAGCTCCAACCCGACTCGGCGTCATTTACCAATAGTTCGAGGGTTTCTCCGGCCACGGCAGGCAGCTCGGTGGTGTCATAGGAGTCGGTAACTACGGCGTTTGGACGGTGCGGGGATAGGTAACGCTCCGGCACCCACCCCTCCTTGCCATCGAGAGTGTTTATCGGGACGAACGCGGGCCAGGCGCCGTCATCATCGGCGGAACGCTCGCCGACGATGACCTGCTCGCCGGGACTGATCTGGAGATACGACGATCCCAGGGCATCGTGGGTAGTGGCTACGGTGACGGTTGAGGTAGTCATGCTTCCACCATAAACCCACCCTCCGACAATAACGACAGCCTCGGCGTCAATACAGCTGGGAGCTGTCGGCGTTGGCAAGCAGAGTTTGTTAGCGTGTCCGGTGATGCACGTGACCTCCGCCGCAAGCCCGCTGGCACCCCAGCTAGGTCAGTACCTTGCGCATTTACAGATCGAACGGGGACTTGCGGCAAACACCGTGGCCGCGTACCGGCGCGACCTGGAAAGATACGTCGCCCACCTCGACGGCCTGGAAAAATGTACGTTGGCCGAGGTATCCGAGGCTAACGTTGCCGACTATCTCGCCGTAATCCGGGAGGGAACCGACGGTGGCAAACCCCTGTCCGTGGCCTCCGCCACGCGGGCGTTGGCTGCCGTGCGCGGCTGGCACAAATTCGCCCAGGCCGAGGGTGTCGCGCTCAAAGATCCGGCCGCCGCCATCCGTCCACCTGCCAAACCCCGCCTACTGCCCAAGGCACTCACCGTCGAACAGATTGCCGCCCTGCTCGACGCTACCTGCGTGGGTGACGATCCTGTTTCTCTACGCGATCACGCTTTGCTGGAACTGCTGTACTCCACTGGTGGGCGCATCTCGGAGATAGTCGGTCTTGATGTAGACGCCCTCGGCTGGCTCGGACTGGGCCATGCGGCAGAGGGAGAAGCCATCGAACGACACAGCGTCGTCCGGTTGCACGGTAAGGGTGACAAGCAACGCATCGTTCCCGTCGGCTCCTATGCCCGCGACGCTCTTGACGCCTACCTGGTGCGCGCCCGGCCCGTACTCGCCGCCAGGGGCATCGGCACGCCGGTCCTGTTCCTGAATACTCGCGGCAAACCCCTCTCTCGACAGTCGGCCTGGGGCGTGATCCAGGCCGCCGCCGAGCGTGCCAGCCTCGCCGACGTGTCACCCCACACGCTGCGGCACTCCTTCGCCACCCACCTGTTAAACGGCGGGGCGGACGTGCGCGTCGTTCAAGAACTACTCGGCCACGCCTCGGTGACCACCACGCAGATTTACACAATGGTCACGGCCCAGACTCTTCGCGAGGTCTATGCCGCGAGTCACCCGCGTGCCAGATGATCGCTGCGGTAGCCTGGCAGATGTGAGCGAAATGATGGTGACTGGCACATTGTTTGATTCCGACACCGGAGAGACGGATGTCGTTGGTCGGCCCATGCCCACCTTCCCGGAGCCAATTCCGTTGCGGCAGCACGGCCCGGCCCGAGTTATCGCCATGTGCAACCAGAAGGGTGGCGTCGGCAAGACCACCACCACCATTAACCTGGGCGCCGCTCTGGCCGAGTACGGGCGCCGCGTACTGTTGGTTGACTTTGATCCGCAGGGCGCCGCATCCGTGGGGGTTGGGGTGAACCCTCATGAGCGCGAGATGACCATCTACCAGTTGCTGATGGACCGCTCCGTGCAGGCCAGTGATGTGATCGTGCCCACAAATGTCGAAAACCTAGATGTAATCCCGGCCAATATTGACCTCTCCGCCGCCGAGGTGCAGCTTGTTGGCGAGGTGGCCCGCGAATCCGTGCTGACGCTCGGTCTGCGCACCATCCGCGACGAATACGACGTGATCCTGATCGACTGCCAACCATCGCTGGGCTTGCTCACCGTCAATGCGCTCACCGCTGCTCATGGAGTGTTGATCCCGCTGGAGTGCGAGTTTTTCGCGCTGCGCGGTGTCGCCCTATTGATCGAAACCATCGATAAGGTGCGCGACCGCCTCAACCCCGATCTGGAGATCGACGGCATCCTGCCCACGATGTTTGACTCCCGCACGCTGCATTCCCGCGAAGTGGTAGAACGTGTTCACGATGCCTTCGGCGACACGCTGCTGCACACTGTCATTGGCCGCACCGTTAAGTTCCCCGACGCTACCGTCGCCGCCGAGCCAATCACCTCATTCGCGCCGTCTCACGCCGGAGCCAACGCCTACCGGCAGTTGGCGCGCGAACTAGTAGCCCGCGGCGCCGCTCGATGAAGGCCGTCGATTGAGCCTCGCCGAAACCAGGCCACCGGGTACCAGCGCCGGCACCTTCGAAATTCGTCTCGACAACTTCACCGGCCCTTTCGACCTGCTGCTTTCGCTGATTACCAAGCATGAGCTAGATGTCACCGAGGTGGCGCTGGCCGCGGTGACGGATGAGTTCGTGGCCTATATCCGCGATCACCCCGAATGGGATTTGGGCACGGCCTCGGAGTTCCTGGTGATCGCGGCTACCCTGCTCGACTTGAAGGCGGCCCGGCTTTTGCCGGGACAGGTCACCGAGGACCTAGAAGACCTAGAACTGCTAGAGGCCCGCGACCTGCTCTTTGCCCGGTTGCTGCAATACCGGGCGTATAAGGAGGTTTCGGCGCTGTTCGCCGAGCGTTTGGCTACCGAGGGGCGCCGGGTGCCTCGCATCGTGCCGCTGGAACCGGAGCAGTCCGCGCTGCTGCCGGAGTTGGAGTGGACGCTCACCACCGAGGAGTTTGTGAAGCTGGCCGCCCGGGCCTTAGCCGCTAAGCCGCCGCCCGTTGTCTCGCTGACCCACCTGCATGGCTCGGTCGTCTCGGTGCGGGAGCAGGCTGCGTTGGTGGTGGGGCAATTGCGGCGTGATGGGGTAGCGACGTTCCGGGCGTTATCGCGGGGGCAGGAACGGCTCGTTATGGTGGCCCGCTTCCTGGCCCTGCTTGAACTATTCCGCTCCGGCCAGGTGGCCTTCGAGCAGGCCCAGGCGCTAGGAGAGTTGACCATCCGCTGGACGGGTGCCGATGACGATGGCGATGAGACCATCGCCCAGTTTGAAGAATTCGACGCCACTTCTTCCGCTAGGTAGTGACTTCCGGCTACCGGTAGTGAGTTCTATCTGCGTATCGATAGCCCAAACTCACTACTTCGGCGTCTCTGGTAGTAGCGTGGGGAATGTGACTGAAAGCTTGTTTGTCGAGGATGGCGTTGAAGTGGAGGCGCTGCCCGGCGGGGCGCTGGCCGCGCTGGAGGCGGTGCTGATGGTGGCCGACGAACCACTGGCTACCGACCGGCTGGCCGCGATGGTTGGGCTGCCTACCGGCGACGCATTGGATCACCTGCGCTCCCTCGCCGCCGAATATCGCGGCGATGATGGCCATCGTCCGCGCGGATTTGAGCTGCGTGAGGGTGCCCAGGGCTGGCGCATCTACTCGGCTCCCGCCTACGCCGAGGTGGTGGCCCGGCTACTGTTAGAAGGGCAAAGCGCCCGGCTAAGCCAGGCCGCGTTAGAAACCCTGGCCGTGGTGGCTTACCGGCAGCCTGCCACCCGCGGGCAGGTTTCGGCCGTGCGCGGGGTGAACGTAGATGGCGTTATGCGCACGCTTGTTGCTCGTGGCCTCGTCGCGGAGATTGGCGCCGACCCCACCACCGGGGCCGTGCTGTTCGGTACCACCGGCGAGTTCCTCGACCGCATGGGCTGGCGCTCCCTCGATGAACTTCCGCCCCTGGCCCCCCATCTCCCCGACATCGATACTCTCGACTTCTAACCTTCCCGTGA
>WQZL01000111.1 GCA_009780755.1 Promicromonosporaceae bacterium
CAGCGCGTTGGTGGTGGCCAGGCCCAGCAGGTCGCCCGTGCGAATGGCTCGCTCCAGTTCGCGGCGCTCTTCGGGCAGAAAACCGCCACGGTAGGCGGCGATCCGGCTGGCGAGACCGCTCCTGCTGCGTGCCGCCTGCGCCACCGTCTCGGCCCCGCGCCGCGAGCGCGTGAAGGCCAGGGTGCGCGCCCCGGCGGCGGCAAGATTGGCCAGCAGGTCGGCCACCTCGGCCGTGGCCGTGCGCCGGGGGTGCGCTGCCGCGCCCTGCACGGTGACGACGGCGGGCTGTTCAACCTCGGGTTGGCCGGGATTAAGCGGGTCGGGCAGCGACCACGGGTCAATAGCCCACGGGTCGGCGTCAACCCAATCATCACCCTGCGCAAGCACACTCTCTTTCACGCCACCCTGCGATCCCCCTCCACTCTGCGCGGAACGATGTGAGGCGGCTGCCTCGAAGTCGATGATCTCCGGGGGCTGCCACAGGGCGATGGTGCGGCGCCCCGAGGGTGACCCATCCGTCGTCACTGCCGTCACGTCCGCTTCAGCCACTCCCAGCAGGCGGGCCGCCGAGGCGGCCGGGGCGGCGCTGGTGGCACTCGCCACCACAAACGTCAGTCCCGGCTGCCCCCGACCGGTGGTTTCGACCGGCTCAATCACCGGGGGCGGCTCAGCCGAGTCGGCAAGCGGCCTCCGCCCTTGGCCTGCATTGCCGTAGTGTTCCGCCAGCCGGGCTAGGCGGCGCAGCACCAGCGAGATATGCGCGCCGAACACGCCACGGTATGTGTGTCCCTCATCCACCACCACAAATCTGAGCGACCGCAGCAGCCGCGCCCATCGCCGGTGGTTGGGCAGTAGGGAGAAGTGTAGAAAGTCCGGGTTGGTCAACACCACGTCGGCGTAGTCCTGCACCCAACGGCGGTCATCGGTGGGGGTGTCGCCGTCACAGGTGGCCACGCGTGGCGCGCTACGTTCGCTTGCCGCGGGCATCGCGTCGAGTAGTCGTTGTAGTCCGGCGAGTTGATCGGCTGCTAACGCCTTGGTTGGTGACAGGTATAGCACCGTCCCCCGGCGCCCCTCCAAACCAAACAGGTCGCTGCCACCCCCGTCATCCTGCGACGTGGAGCCTGTGCAGGATTTACCTCTGCGGATGGCGGTTAGGGCTGGGAGCCAGAAGGCTAAGGATTTTCCGGAGCCGGTAGAGGTGGCCAGCGCTACCTGCCTGCCCTGCCAAGCGGCTTCGGCGGCCTCGACCTGATGCGTCCAGGGCCGCTCGACGCCAAGCGCCTGGTACGCGGCCACCAACTGCGGATCGGCCCAGACGGGCCAGTCGGTGGTAACCCCCTGACGAGCCGGCAGCGTCCGCACGTGCGTCAGCCGCTCGGCCCGCATTCCACCCGCCAACAACACATCCAGCAGCGGGTGGTTTTCGGCAGCGCTCACCCCAAGATTCTCTCAGGTCGCCCAACTCACGGCCCACGGCCTCCTGACAACAGCCCTGCCCACACAAACATCTCATCGTCGAACCGGCTGATCTGGCCCCCAAACCCTCGGTTCAGAGCCAAAACGGCCGGTTCGGCGGCGAGTAATCGCCATTGTGGCCGGTTCGGGATAGAGAGGGATGTGGGGACTGAAGGCTGGGGCGATGGCGGGCGATGGTTGGCCAAGGCTGTCAAGCTTGCGCACGAACGAATATCACTTTTGCACACGGATGAGTATCGCTTTTGCACACGTCGTGCGCCGAGGGCGCAGCAGGGGAAGGAGTCGCAACCACCGACGAATCGGCTGGCCTGGTTCCCAAACTTTTGGTTCAGAGCCAAAACGGCCGGTTCTGGATGCGGGGCTGAGGAGTGGGTACCTACCGACATTGCGGCGCTCCCCGGAACTTGGGGAGCGCCGCAACGCAGCGTTAGCGAGCCGGACTAGTTGTTGAGCGGGTCCATCTGACAATCCCAAGCCACACCCTCATCGAGATACACCGGGCCGGGGAGCTGCGGACGACAATCCCGAGTGGCCTCCCAGTGAGCCTCGAAAAGCTCTTGCCTCTCTTCTGGACTCAGCGGGTTCATCGGATCATCCTCGATGAGAAGGCCACAAGACATGGACGCCTCCCGGAACTGTCTACCGGTAAAACCCTCTGCCGCCAGATCATTCCGAATCAAGCACTCGGCAATCATGCCATCAAAGTCTTCAGCTTCAGGGTTTAGGCGAATTAGTTCCCAAAGACTCCAGAGTTCGTTCCAGTATTCAAGTTCACAGTTGATTGAGGCTCGATAAACTTCCTCACCCATCTCTTCCAGAACCTCATCGAGGCCCTGACCAAGCTCGAACTTTATCGTGACCGAGAAGTCTCCATAACCCAACTCTTCGATGAAGAAATCTGAGCCAACTAGCTCAAAGCATTCCATGGTGCGTGCCGCAGCCTCGCGCATGTTCGCCAGGGTGAGTTCCCCGTCTGCGACGATCCTCCGCACAAAGTCATTGGTCGCTGTAGCATAGACCTGCTCAAACTCAGCCGCCCACGGGCCAGATACCGTCGAATCACCGCTCGAACATCCACCCAACAGCCCGACTGCCGCAACTACAGAAATCCCAGCCTTGCAGCCCCGTCGGCGCGCAATTGAAAACATGAATGAACCGCTCTCAGAAGACTCGCTGAACTTCCGCGAAGGTGTTGAGGAAGTTTTCGGAGGCCGGACGAGTCGGCGTGGTTGACTGTTCCATAGCACCCCGACGCCAGATGCCCCAGCGTGCAACACTCTGATTGTGCGTCGTCGACGTAATCACCGGGCGTCCTCCGAAGCCGCCCGTGCAACTGGCGTGAAGAACCAGAGTGGCTGATGTCGGATTCGCATGTCCGCCATTGCGAATTACCGACAAGGCAGGGCAGCCGCCAGCAGCCGCCTGTGCCGAAGGAGCGGTGGCAACCATCATGGTGGCGCCGGTGAGGAGTGCCAGCAGGCTGGCCGAAATCTTGCGCCTCATGGTCATGATGACCTCTTTCGTTAAGGGTGAAACCCGCGCCGAACGACGCGGACACCTCACAGTAAACTCTCAGAGATAGAGCAAGAGAGAGCGCATTTGGCGCAAATCGGACGAAAACTCGTCGCCAAATGACACAAACTAGACAAAAACACCCCACATTCTCTCCCATCCGCCACCGTCGAACCGGCCACTCTGGACCCAAGGAGCGCCGCGACATACTGCATCAGCAAGCCAAATGAGTGCAGAGTGATACAAATCTCTCACCGATGATAGAAACATCTCACCGTCGAACCGGCTGTTCTGGCCCTCAAACCCTCGGTTCAGGGCCAAAACAGCCGGTTCGGCGGCGAGTAATCGCCATTGTGGCCGGTTCGGGGTGTGGGGAACACATAAGGCTACCGATTCCACCAGGCGCTACCCAGGGATCATCCCCACGCGGTGGGGAACACGGGGGTCTCCCCCAATTGTGTGTAGTTCCCTTCGGATCATCCCCACGCGGTGGGGAACACGCTCTCGCGCGGCAGGCGCTCGATGATGTGGCCGGGCGACTCGGAGTGAGTGGACCAGGGGTGGCGCAAGTCGAGGCGGGCTAGGCGGCGACGAGCTGCGCCGCGCGCTGATGGGAGACACCAAAGATGGCGCCAATGTCACGCAAAGGGATCGCGCGCGCCGAAAGCTCGCGGGCAAGCGCTTGCTGCCTGGTGCGGGCGTCGGCCTCTAGTCGCGCAGCCTCGGCTCGCTCGGCGGCCATTGCGTCGAGTGTTTCGCGGACGGCGATGCCCTCTATCGCATCGAGGGTGACGGTCACCGCCACGCCCTCAGGCTCCAAGTCGAGCGTGACCGCAATCAGCTCGCGGGCCATTTGCTCGGCATCGGCAAGCCTGCGCGAGTTGGTGAGTCCGTCGATTTCTGGGACATGAACCATCCACCACCCGTCCTCGCGGGTGACGATGGCCTGGTAGGTAGTGTTCACTTCGCCTCCTTGGTAGCGGTGATGGCCTTGACGATCTTCCGGTAGACGCCTGCTGAGATTTCCTTGTGGCCGTCTGGGACGGCAATGGTGGTGCCATCCGCGTGCTTCCACCAGGTGTGCGAGCCTTGCGTGCGCTGTGGCTCGAAACCAGCGTCGCGGAGTTCGCGCTGCACCTTACGGGTGAGCTGGCTGGCTACCATGTTCATAGTCTAGCGCCACTAGACGCGCCTAGTCAAGTCAGTGTTGACTGGACGCATGAGGTGGGGAACACTTCTGCAACATCCCCGACGTGTACCCAGGCGCTGGATCATCCCCACCTGGTGGGAGATGATGAGGGGATGAGAGATGGGTACTCGCTTAGGGTTGGGGCGTTGGCGGGCGACGATGCGGCTAGCGTGCAGCGATTGGCCAAGGCAGCCGAGGCAGCCGATGGGGTGACGCCGCTTTCGGAGCAGCGGGTGTTGCGACTTGGGGTAACCGAACCCTGGCTAACTCATGTGGCGACGCGAGATGCTGGTGGCGAGATCGTTGGGTATGCGCAGATCGGGCGCGGGGCGCCGACTGCCGACGCCGAAATCGTGGTGCATCCGGCGCATCGGCGACGCGGCATCGGACGGCGCCTACTGCAAACCGCCGAACGCGATGTGGCGCTACCTACCACCGGCGGCGCAGCAAGTCAGGAATTGCGAATATGGGCACATGGCGACATCCCAGCGGCACAGGCATTCGCGGCGACAGCGGGCTATGACGTAGTACGAGAGCTGCTGCACCTGGGCAGATCGCTAGGGGAAGGCAGCGAAAGCCTATGCGCCAACACCTACCCCGTCATTCTGCGCGAGCGCAGCGAGTCGCAGAACCTAGACCCGGCAGAAACCGTTAACTCTGGGTCCGGCGACTCGCTGCCGCTCGCGCAGGATGACGAGGGAGAGACCACACTCGCGCAGGATGACGGAAGGAAATCCGCGCACGCGTTTACAGAGAACGCAGGCTATGAGGTCGCGCACGAACTGTTGCACCTGGGGCGGGAAGTTGGCGGCGATGTGGTTTCAACACGTTTGCTCGCGCTCCCTGCTCAACCAGCCGAGAACTCACCAAACGGTGGGTTCTCCATCCGGGCGTTCCAGCCCGGCGTAGACGATGAGGCGTGGGTGGTGGTGAATGCCCGGGCATTTGCCGGGCACACCGAGCAGGGACGGTTTACTCTCGATGACCTGCATCGACGCATGGCCGAGCCGTGGTTCGATCCAGCGGGGCTGTTCATCGCCGAGGCCGACGACGCCACCTTCGCCGGATATGTCTGGACAAAAATCATCGAAGACTCTGGGGAAATCTATGTGCTTGGGATCGATCCAGCCCATCAGGGGCACGGGCTAGGGCGGAGGCTGCTTACCGCTGGGCTTGCGCATATCGCCAGTCGAGTTGGGCGGGCCGATCTGTATGTGGATGGCGATAACGCCGCCGCCCGTCGCCTCTACGCCACCGTCGGGTTTACCGAGACATTGGGCCGAAATGTGCAGTACGCGAAGGCAGATGCCACAATCGGGGGATGAACGCGCCGACCTCGTCCAAGTCGCCCGCTATGCAGAAGCCGACGGAGGTGGTCTCGGCGAGCCAAACCGCCGACAGTCAGCGGCACACCCGAGACGATAACGGGCGGTTTACCCGAGTAATTGACCCGGAGTTGGCGGCGCATATCGCCGAACACATCGCCGAGGAAGCCCCGACCAAGCCGGTCTCGCCCGCCGACAAGGCGCCCCTGCCCGAGAACCGCTTCGCGGATCGAGAGCTGTCGTGGCTGGCGTTTAACGAGCGCGTGCTTGAACTGGCGGAAGACCCAGACCTACCGCTACTGGAACGCGCGCGCTTCCTGGCGATCTTTGCCTCCAACCTTGACGAGTTTTTCATGGTGCGCGTCGCCGGTCTCAAACGCCGCCTCGCCACCGGTATCGCCGTAAAATCGGCATCGGGCTTTGCCCCCCGCGAGGTGCTAGACGCGATCAGCGCCCGCACCCAAAAGCTGATGAAGCGCCACGCCAAGGTTTTCGCCGAGCAGGTACAACCCGCGCTGGCCGCCGAAGGCATCACCATCGTTCACTGGGCCGACCTGGAACAACGCGAACAGGATCGTCTACACAAATACTTCCGGCGGCAGGTTTTTCCCGTACTCACGCCGCTGGCCGTAGACCCGGCGCACCCTTTCCCGTACATCTCCGGCCTCTCGCTCAACCTGGCCGTGCTGGTGCGCAACCCGGCCACGGGCAAGGAGCATTTCGCTCGCGTCAAGGTGCCCGAGGGTTTGCCGCGCTTCATCGCCGTTGATGAGCGAGGCCGTCCCGCCGACCCGACTTCGGGCGGCGTGGCAAAACGGCCCATGTCGTTCGTGCCACTCGAAGAGGTGATCGCCGAGAAGCTCGACTACCTGTTCCCCGGAATGCAGGTGGTTGAGTCGCATACGTTCCGCGTTACTCGTAACGAGGATATCGATGTCGAAGAGGATGACGCCGAAAACTTGCTCAAAGCGATGGAGAAGGAGCTACTGCGGCGTCGTTTTGGCCCGCCCGTGCGCCTAGAACTCGCCAAGGGCACCACCGGTCGCATCCGCGAGCTGCTGGTCAACGAGCTTGGCGTGGCCGACGACGAGGTGTACGACCTGCCCGCCCCGCTCGACCTGACCGGCCTAACCGTAATTGTGGACGTGGATCGCTCCTCCCTGCACTATCCGTCATTCGTGCCGACCACGCACCGACAATTGGCGGAGGTGGAATCGGCCACGGCCACGGAAGTTTTCGCCGCCATCCGGCGCGGCGACATTCTGCTGCACCACCCCTACGACTCGTTTTCCACCTCCGTGCAAACATTTTTAGAGCAAGCCGCCGCCGATCCGAAGGTCCTCGCCATCAAGCAAACCCTCTACCGCACGTCGGGCGACTCCCCGATTGTCGATGCGCTGATCGACGCGGCAGATTCGGGCAAGCAGGTACTCGCGCTCGTAGAAATCAAGGCACGTTTCGATGAGCAAGCGAATATTTCGTGGGCGCGCAAGCTGGAGGAGGCCGGCGTTCATGTGGTTTATGGCATTGTGGGCCTAAAGACTCACGCGAAACTTTCGCTGGTGGTTCGGCAAGAGTCGGATGGGTTGCGCCGCTACTGCCACGTAGGCACCGGCAATTACCATCCGAAGACGGCCCGCCTCTACACCGACCACGGCCTGCTCACCTGCAACCCGGATGTCGCCCAAGACCTAACCCGGCTGTTCAACCAGCTCTCCGGTTACGCGCCAAAGTCACGATTCCATCGGCTGCTGGTGGCGCCGCGCACGGTGCGCACCGGGCTGATCGAACGCATCGAACGAGAGACTGCCGCCGCCGAGGCCGGGCACGAGGCGTGGATTAAGTTCAAGGTGAACTCCATTGTGGACGAGGCCACCATCGACGCCCTATACCGCGCCTCGCAGGCCGGAGTAATCGTGGACCTAGTGGTGCGCGGCACCTGTGCGATACGACCGGGGGTGCCGGGCCTCAGCGAAAACATTGACGTGCACTCCATCCTGGGCCGGTTCCTGGAACACTCGCGTATCTTCGCCTTCGCCAACAGCCAAGGCCCGGCTATCGCAGAGGGCGCCGAGTCCGGCCCCGAGGTGTTCATCGGTTCCTCCGATCTGATGCACCGCAATCTCGACCGCCGAGTCGAGGCGTTGCTGCGGATCACCGACGAGGCCCACATCGCCGAACTACTTGATCTGCTGGAGGTGTCGATGGCCCCCACCACGTCATCCTGGCGGCTCGGCCCCGATGACGTATGGACGCGCCATAAGAAGGATGCGGACGGCAACCCGCTGGCCGACCTGCAATCCGTGCTGATTCGCCGCCACAGCCGCCGGAAGGCTCAAACCCAGTGAGCGAGTCCAAGGATGGAGTGCATCCGGCGGCCCGCCCCGCCACGATTCGCACGGGGGGCGGGCTAGTTTGGCGCGTCAAGGCTGGTGCTTTACAGGTACAGCTGGTGCATCGCCCCCGCTACGACGACTGGTCGTGGCCCAAGGGAAAGGTCGATCCGGGCGAGGGGCTGCGCTCGACGGCCGTGCGGGAGATCGCCGAGGAGACGGGCAAACCCGTGGTGCTGGGCATCCCGCTGCCGGGCACGCGATACATGTTGGCCGATGGGCAGCGTAAGACGGTGGCTTACTGGGCAGCAAGGCGGATCAAGACCAAGGGAGACCTACGAGCGGAGGCGGCCCGACCGCCGCGCGAACCCGTAGACCCTTCCGAGATAGACCATGTGTTGTGGCTGTCGGCGAACGAGGCAAAGCAACGACTAACCC
>WQZL01000112.1 GCA_009780755.1 Promicromonosporaceae bacterium
CGTCATTAAACGCAACAGCCGCCCCAGCAGAACCAAACGTTCTTGCCCGACCTTGCGACACGGTTGGTTCAGAGATGGTAAACGCATCCAGCGCTCCCTGATGGACTGTCCACATCGGGAAAAGGTTACGGAAAGCAGTCACTCCGTGATTGGTCAATGTGAATGTATAGGCAGAATACTCAACTCCGGCAACGAGTTCGACCTCACATACCAAATCAGCTGGAGATGGCGCCGGAGCTAGAGTTAGAGTCGAACGCGGAATGTACTGCACGATCACACAGTTATTAAAAAATGGCACGAACGCATGAGGGTTATCATAATGAATGGTAAAACCTGCGGTCAATAAGCCACCTACATCAGCATGGTGTACTTCATAGGTAAATGTCATCAAGTTTTGGGTAGATACGGAACCGTGTGCTACCCACCTGGCCGAATCGGCAGTGCCACTACTAAATTCGACTACATCGCGCTCAACGGTACCGTGCGATGTGGCCAGATCGGAGACAACAAACGCGTCCAGCGCCTCTTGATGAATCGTCCACTCCGCCTCTACCAGCGCATCCAACCAAAACGGAACTCCGGAAAAATTCAGCGTAAATGTGTGAATACTCGTAACTTCATCTACCCGCTCGTACCTCGCTACACACGTCGGGCCGGGCGGCGGTATCATCGGAAGGGCTTGCCCGGGTACTGCGTTGTTCGAAGCGAGGTATGCCGGTTGTGGGGCGGCAGCGAGGTCGGCGGCAACTGGCGCCGCCACTAGGGGGGAGGTAGCCGGTTCGGCGTGGGCCGGTGCCGCGCTCAGCAGGGTGGCAGCCAGAACAAGGGGCAGCAGCCGGGCCAGTCTTTGTCGTGTGGTCATGAGGTACTCGCTAGGTTGATAGGTGATGGACTCTTTGCGCCTACGCCTTCTCCCCGACGGTTTGGTAATCGAATCACCGCATAAGCAATACGACTCATCTAGTCACTCAGGGTCGGACTTCGGACAGATGTTGTCCAGAGCAGTAAAGCCGAACCTGAAGCATGCCTGACCACGTTCCCGTGAAAACACACATCACCAGTGCGTGCTTCCTCTAAGGCGGTTGCGCAAACGCGGCCACAAACACGCGCGATATGCGCCATCCGTTCGAGCTGCAACGAGTCCAGCCTCGGCTTCACCGCCGGGCCATGCGGCACGCTCAGGCAAGCACGAAAGACTCACTTCCCAGCTCAACCTCGATTCGGAGACGCCCCCCGATCGCCTCTACATAGCGGCGAAGGGTATCCACCTGAGTACGCTCCACGTCCCCCGCCTCAATCCGAGAAACCCGTTTCTGCGTGACATCTAGCTGAGCCGCTACCTGAACCTGAGTCAGGTGCTGTTGCTCGCGGAGTTCCCGTAACCGATAAGCGCGCATCTCGGCGAGCATCCGGCGCTGGTGAGCCGCCATTACAGTTGGGTCTACCGGGCGCTCTGCAAGCATCTCCTCGATGGTAGTCATCGTTTGGTCTCCTTTGTGTTAAGTCGATCTAAGTGTTCATCGAACAAATCATCCGCGAGCGGGATGTTGACCCGGTACCACTTCCGCCACTGCCCTCGCTTATCCCCGCCCAGCAGCAGAATCGCCTGCCGCTGCGGATCGAACGCGAACAGCACCCGAACCTCACTTCGCCCAACTGATCCGGGTCGTAACTCCTTCATGTTCCGATGTCTTGACCCAGCCACCGAGTCCACCAGCGGCCGCCCCAATGTCGGGCCTCTCTCTTCGAGTAGCACCAGCGCCGAAAGCACCTGCCCATACGTGTCATCGTCCAACTGCTTGAGCCACTCACGAACTAACCGCAATTCCACTGACCAACCGGGCTTCGTTCTTGTTTCGCCCATCATCATACACCTCTTAGGTTCTACTCCGCAAGAGTTCTGCGGAACTGCTGGTCTCGTTTGGCAACTGTACGAAAGGGGTTGCCCGCGCGAAATCGAACACCGGGCAGCCTGTGGATTAGCCGCGTCGGATTGGCCTGTGGACGACGTAATTCCGTTGTGCCGCCTGAAACTGTGCTGGCTGGGTGGTGTCTACTGTGTGCGGCGGCGCAGGGTAAGTCCGGCTAGTACCGCGCCACCGACGATCCACAATGCGATCACCCCGATTGCACCCTGCACATCCCGCCAGGTGGCGCCCGCGGCGAGGTGTTGCAGTGCTTCAACCGCATAGGTAAGCGGCATCACTCGACTGAGCCATTCGAGTACCTGCGGCATCTGGTCACGAGGCATTAGCACCCCGCAGGTGATGAGCTGCGGAATGATAACCAAAGGCATCATCTGCACCGCCTGGAACTCGGTGCGAGCCACCGCAGAGGCGGCCAGTCCCAGCGTGCACCCCAGTAACGCGTCGAGCAACGCCACCAGGATCACCAACCCCAGCGAACCGGCCACATCCATCCCCACCAGCAACGCAAAGCCAACCACCACCAACGCCTGCACCACCGCAAATCCACCAAAGGCCAGGGCATAACCCGCAACCAGATCACCCTTGCGCAGCGAAGTAGTCATCAGCCGCTCCAGGGTGCCACTTGATCGCTCGCGCTGCATCGCCACGCTGGTCACCAGGAACATCACAAACAACGGGAAGAACCCGACCAGCACCGGCCCAAACTGATCGAGGACCGGCGTGCCGTGAAACATCCAGGCCACCAACCCCACGATCAAGCAGGGCAACAGCAAAATCAGCGCCACCGTGCGGCGGTCATAACTCAGTTGGGCCAGAACGCGGCGAGCCGTGGCCAGGGTAAGACTCATCGGACACCTCCTGCGGCGTCGATCAACGCCAGAAATGCGGCCTCCGCGTCGGGTGCGCCGGTCTGGGCCAGCAGCTCCGGCGGGGTTGTATCCGCCAGAATCGCTCCCTGCCGCAGCAGCACCAGTCGGTCGCAGCGCGTCGCCTCGTCCATGACGTGACTAGAAACCAGCAGGGTACGCCCCTGCCTGGCGAGGCGATGGAACAGATTCCACAGGTCGCGCCGCAGCACGGGATCAAGGCCAACCGTTGGCTCGTCTAACACCAACAGCTCCGGATCGCCCACCAAGGTGGCCGCCAGGGACGTTCGAGAGCGTTCTCCGCCAGATAGCGTGCCTGCCCGCTGCCCTGCCTGTGCCCCGAGACCTACGGCATCAACTGCCTCATGAGCTGCCTTCCGGGCTGCCGTTCCCCGCAGCCCGGCAAGCGCCGCGAAGTGTCGCAGGTTTTGCATCACCGTCAGATCGAGGTAGATGGAGGCAGCCTGGGTGGCGTATCCGATGCGCCGACGCAGCGCCGACGATCCGGCCGGCAGCCCCAGCGCCTGAACCTCACCGCTAACGTTTGCCTGCACGCCAACGATGGCGCGCAACAGCGTCGTCTTTCCGGACCCGGAAGGGCCAAGTAGCCCCACCACCTGCCCTGGCGAAACCTCCAGGTCAATCCCGTCAAGCACGGACTTGCCCCCACGAACTGCTCGCAACCCTCGGGCACACACCGCCATCTCCATGCCCTCAATCCAACGGCAATCATTAGGCGAAGCGCTCCCCCTTGGCGCTGCATGATTGCCACGAAGCCCCCGAAACCGTTCACACCCCAGTCTGTACAGAATGGCGGTGTGCTATGTCCAGGCTAGGGATAGTAAAGCGGCGGCGGTGGCGCCGAGAGCCGGGCCAGCAACGGGCACCCAGGCGTAACCCCAATCGGAGGAACCCTTCTCTGGAATGGGAAGCACCGCATGAGCCAGGCGCGGGCCAAGATCGCGAGCTGGATTGATGGCATAGCCCGTCGGGCCACCCAATCCGGCACCGATGGCAACCACGACCAGGGCCACGGCGAGCGGCCCGAGTTCATGTGGAGTAGCGCGGTTGACGAGTACCCAATACACCAGCGCGAACGTGCCGATGGCCTCGGTGACCGTATTCCACAGCGGGGTACGCAGGGCCGGACCGGTAGCGAAGGTGCCCAGCTTTACGCCGGGTTCGGCGGGCAGATCGTAGTGCTTCTTGTAGGCCAACCAGGCCAGTGTGGCGCCCAGGAAAGCACCGAGCAGCTGCGCAGCGACATAAACCAGCGCATTGAGAATGGTCGGCTCGATTATCTGTGGCGATACGCAGCTAGACATCCACACTTCGCAGCCTTCGCGAGCGAATGGGATGAACACCTCGTGGAACGGCTGCCCCAAGATCAGCTTGCCCAATGTGACGGCCGGGTTCAGGTGGGCACCGGAGTCGGCGGCCACGAATACCGCCGCGAATACGGCCAGGCCCCAGCCAAGCGAGGTGAGCAGCCAGTCTTTGCCATGACCTTTGGTGGCCCGCAAGGCGATGTTGGCGTTGAGTCCAACGCCAAGCAGCAGCAGCACACCCGTGCCCGCTAGCTCAGACCAGAACGCGCTAGCTGTCATCCCTACATTCTCCCGCATCCGCCATCTGT
Organism: Promicromonosporaceae bacterium; assembly: GCA_009780755.1. GTDB lineage: Bacteria > Actinomycetota > Actinomycetes > Actinomycetales > Cellulomonadaceae > Xylanimonas. The sequence continues at coordinate 4,431 of WQZL01000112.1, forward strand.
TCCGGTCGTGCTGTTGAGGAGAAGTCGTGCGTTATAGCGCACGACCGCCGCGATTTGGCACGACTGGAATGGTTTCGGTCGGCTTTAGCCGGATCATTGACCAGGAGATGGGCGGCAGGGCGGCACCGAGTCGCCCGTCGGCCAGCAGGGCTGACGTATTGGCTTGCGGCACTACCGAGGTGGCGTCGTCTGCTGTCGCGGCCCAGGTGTGGTCGGGGCTGTGCAGCGTGACCGCCTCGATCACACGCAGACCGGGGAAGGCGCGTAGATCCGAGTCCAGCAATAGCTCCTCGTCTGGCGAGCGGTTCACCACGAATATTGCAACCTCGCCGGTCGCCGCATCATGCGTGGCCACCGCGTCGAGAGCTGGCACATCACCGTACTTGGCAGTAGGCAGCAATGGCGAGGAGATAGCCAATCGCAGCACTTCACCTCGCGCATGATGAGCCGTAAGCGCAAACGGATGGAAAGTAGTCTGTCGCCATGAACGTCCACCCGGCTCCGTCATAATTGGCGCAATCACATTAACCAGCTGAGCCAATGATGCCGCGTGCACACGGTCGGCGTGACGTAGCAGGGAGATCAGACAGTTACCCACCACCACGGCGTCAGCCACCGTGTAGGTGTCTTCGCATAGGATCGGCGCTACCGGCCAGTCCTCGCCCGTGGGAACCTCCGACCGCATCCGGTCGATGTACCAGACGTTCCACTCGTCGAAGGAGATGTGGATGCGCTTTTCGTGTTTACCCGCCGCGCGCACGGCGTCGGCGGTGGCGGCTACCGAGGCGATGAAGCGATCCATATTCACCGCCGACGCTAAGAATGACGCCAGGTCACCGTCGGCACCGTTGTAGTAGACGTGGGCCGAGACGTAGTCCACCTGCTCGTATGCCTCGGAAAGCACGGTGTGTTCCCAGGCGCCGAAGGTGGTCATCTCCGAGGATGACGAACCGCAGGCCACCAGTTCGATGGTGGGGTCGATCATCCGCATGGCGCGAGCGGTCTCGGTGGCCAGTCGGGCATACTCCTCGGCGGTCTTGTGACCGATCTGCCACGGACCATCCATCTCATTGCCCAAACACCACATGCGAATGCCATGCGGCTCCTCAGCACCATTGGCCCGCCGCAAATCAGACAGATAAGTACCACCCGTGACGTTGCAATATTCCAACAGATCAAGCGCCTCCTGCACGCCACGCGTCCCAAGGTTGACCGCCATCATCGGCTCCACCCCGGCCTTGCGACACCACCGAACAAACTCGTCCACCCCAACCCAGTTCGGCTCCGATGAATGCCAGGCCAAATCAAGACGCACCGGACGCGCCTCCCGCGGCCCAACCCCATCCTCCCAGCGGTACCCGGAGACAAAGTTGCCGCCTGGGTACCGCACGGTAGTGACCTCAAGTTCGCGAGTTAGGTCAAGTACATCCGTGCGGAAGCCGTCCTCATCAGCGGTCGCGTGTTCCGGTTCATAGATGCCGGTATACACGCACCGGCCCAGATGCTCGACAAAGGTACCGAAGGTGCGCGGGCGGACGGGGCCAACCACGAAGGCCGGGTCAAGGGTGACGGTAGCGGTGAGCATGGCTTCCTAACGGCGGGACTGACAGAACACGTCCCGCAAGACTAGCCCCTCGCTACGCGCAGGATGACACAGAGGTCGGCTGAACCTTCTGACAGCAGCGCCAGCACTGGCTTAGCTGGTGACGCCGGAGATGGATTGGGTGCTGCAATACATGGAGTTACCGCTGCCATAGGAAATCCGCCAGTACACCGTCACCGGCGTTGACTGCCAGCCGCCCGGCCCTACCGCGATCACGGTGGTGGTGCCGGTGGTGACGGTGGTCCAGCCCAATGGCAGCGCGTAGGCCCATTGCACGCCAATGGTTTGGTTTCCGTTTTGTGCAGCGATGGTTCTGGGGGTGTTCTCCACGGAGGTGCCTCCCGCGTAGGTAATCTGCGCCGGAATGCTCCAGGTGGTCGATGCTCCCGACGACCGGGGCGCGTTGGAGCCGTAGTTCGCCGCCGGGGTGACCGTGGATGTTTCGGTGGTGGATACCGTGACCATGCCCTGTGGCGTGAAGTTGGCGGCGTTTGCGTCCGTCTTCACGGTTGGCCCCAGGTAGGTGGTGCCATTGGGGGCCGGGAAGCTGCCGTAGTTGTAGACGCTCGGTCGGTCGTTACCCGACCACAAATCGTATTGAGATAGCGAGCCGTTGTTACTCACCAGCGAATCAGAGGAGGCGGAGGTGATGGTCATCGTCACCAGGTATGACTGCACTATTCCAGTGGTGTCCGGGTTCCAATGCAGCGAGATCGGCACATAGGTTGCGCCGCTAGCATCGGCGTTGGGCAGGCCCGCAGCGGTGTTGGCGGTGCCACAAATGCCGGCCACGTACGCATCGGATGCCGTAGATGCGCTAGTCACCGTGCCGGGGTAGGTGGTGATGGTGATGGGCGGCACCGTGCCGGCAGTGAGGGTGGCGCTGCCGCTCATTGCCGTTTGCCAGTAGGCGTAGGCGGGCAACGCTGCCCCGGCCAGCAACAAGGTGGCCACGGTCGCGATCACGAAGGTACGACGGCCAGCCGGTTGGTGATTCATGACGCCTCCCGTTAAGAGCCTGGTTGGGGTTGAATCGAGTCGAAGGCTATGGTCACGCCCGCGAGGGCTGTGCCTTGTCCGGCACCAGGATCTGGGGCATTGGCGGTCATTGTTACCTGGATGCAGACCTGCGTTGTGGCGCCCGCTGCCAACGTGATGGCACCGCCCGGTGCCAGCACGGCCCCGGTTGAGCAGATGCCGTTGTTCTGGGTTGCGGCTGCGCCGTGCACGATGCTGCCAACCGTGAAGGACGATGCCGCCGAGCCGCCGAAGGTCACGCCTATGGTGATCGGCATGGAGATGGAGCTGAGGCTGGTTAGCGTTAGCACCGTCGCCCCTGATCCTCCGGGGAGAAAGGTGGTGGTTACCAGCGGGTCAGTGGCCGGGAGGCTGAAGGTGGTACCGTCATACTGTGTGCCGTTGCTGGTGGTCACTTGCAGCCCGTAGTACCCGGAGAGGAGTACGCCGGGGCCATCGGTGGTACCGCTAAGTGTCCAGTAGCCGTAGGCGAGGCCGCCGCCGGTTACCAGGCCTAGGGCCAGGCCACCGGCGAGCAGCGCGCGGCGTAATAGACGATCACGCATGGCCTGCCACCTCCTGCCGTCGGACTCGCAATCGGCTCACCACAATCGTTCCCCCAATAATCAACAGCGCGGCGGCTGTCGCTGTGCGCACCGTCGCAACACCCGTGGGTGGCATGGAGTCGCCCGCCGGCTGGTTTGGTCCTGCCGTGCCGGAGTCAGACCACCCGCCCCCACCGCCGGAGCTGGGCGAAGGTGACGGCGTAACCGGGTTAGTTGGGTTAGGTGTCGCCGGATTGGACGGGTTGGGTGACGGCGATGGCGTCACTGGGTTGGACGGATTGGGTGACGGGGCGGGAGTTGGCGTAACTGGATTCGTTGGACTGGGCGAGGGTGTGGGAGTTGGCGTAACCGGGTTCGATGGCCCCGGCGAGGGTGTAGGCGTTGGCGACGGTGTGGGGCTGGGCGATGGTGACGATGGAATTAGCGTGGCCTTCCCTTCCCCGACGGAGTCCAGCCACGGATCGCTGCCCTCGGGGTAGGCGGGTGCCTGCGGCGCCGCCGTAGGATCACCGGTATACGCGATCTCCGATCCGTCCGGGCAGCTCAGGGTTACTACCACGGTCAGGTCTTGCATCGTTTGATCCTGCGTGACGTTGGTGGCCGTGGTAAGAGCGTCACCAAAGGGCAGC
>WQZL01000113.1 GCA_009780755.1 Promicromonosporaceae bacterium
GAGTCATGGCTTCCTTGTCATTTCGGCTCGGGAACAGTTTGTGGCGGCAACACCACTCGACAGACACCCCTCAACTTCAAGGCGTCCCAGTGGAGGATTCCGTGGATTGAACAACTTTGCGAGTTGGCGGCGCGAATCGCACGCATCTCTGGCACGCAAGTTGGTCAAGCGCCTTGCGTTTCTCCGTTAACCTGCATCTATGCGCCCATGTGATCTCGACCGTTTGTATTCCGTCTCCCGCCCGGCCATTCACCCCGATGGCTGGGGCGTGGTTTCTGCCCTTCGGCCAGATTTTGCCGCCGACGCCTACGTTGGTCAGTTGTGGCGGGTGCCGTTGTTAGGCGGCACCCCGCGACGGTTGACGCGGGGTTTTCGAGACAGCGCGCCGAAGATTTCCCCCGACGGTCAGTTGATCGGGTTTCTGCGGGCGGCACCTGGGGCGGCGCCACAGCTGGCGATTTTGCCCGCGGGCGGCGGTGAGCCGCTGGTCGTCACCGACCGCAAGCTGGGTGTGACCGACTTTACGTTCACGGAGGATTCCGCGCGGGCGGTATTCATCTCGGCGGCGCCCGAGGAGGGCCGCTACGGCATGCTCGACGGGGTGGGTCAGGCAGCCGAAGATCCGCGTCGTATCACCACCCTCAACTTCCAGGGGGATGGACGTGGGTACACCATCGATCAGCGCAAGCAGGTGTTTGTGGTTGATTTGCCCGACCCCTTCGGCGAGCCGCCGACCTCCCCGGTAGGGCGGGCGGCGAAGAACACCGATGAGGTTCCCCGGCTGCTCCCAGAGGCGCGGCAGCTGACGCACGGTGACTTCGACCACGCCCAGCCTGTAGTCGCGGGCGAGGCGGTAATAGTCGTCTCTGCCCGACATGAGGGCCGAGACCGTGACCTGCGCGGCGACCTGTACCGGATTGACCTCAGCGATGGGGTGGCCACACTACTGACCGATCCGGCAGCTACCGGTACCAACCTGTTCTGTAACTCCCCTGTCGTCGTCGGTGATGATGTGTACTTCCTGGGCGGGGATCTCGGGCCAGATGGCCTTGGCTTTGTGGGCACCAACAGCTCCGTGTATCGGATGCCGGTAGCCGGAGGCGCGGCAATACGTCTGACTGAACCAGAAAACCTCGACTTCTCTGCCCTGGCCGTTGGTGTAGATGGTGATGGCGTGCTTGCCATCCTGGCCGAGCGCGGTGTGGGCGTTCCCGTGCGCATCGGTTGGCCGGGCGGTGATATTGAGCGACTGGTCGTCCCGGAAGGCACCTCGGTTACCGCCCTGGCCGGGGTGAAGGACATGGTTGTGGCCTCTGTCGTTACCCAGCGCTCCCCTAGCGAGGTGGCGCGGCTGGCTCACCCGAGCAGGGAACCGGAAGTCCTCACCGATTTCGCCGCCGGGTTGCACGAGGTAGCCCCGCCGAGGGTGGCCCAAGAGATCATCTCCACCAGCCCCGACGGGCAGAAGGTGCAGGGTTGGGCGCTGCTACCCGATGGCCCTGGCCCTCATCCGGTGCTGCTGAACATTCATGGTGGTCCGTTTGCCGCGTACGGCCCGAACTTTTTCGATGAATTCCAGGTGTTTGCCGCAGCCGGGTATGCCGTGCTGTTCTGCAACCCGCGCGGCTCGGGCGGTTACGGCCAGGAGTTCGGGAGGGCCATCCAGGGCGACTTCGGCAACCTCGACCGAGCAGACGTACTCGCCTTCCTCGATCACGCCCTGGCCACACTGCCAGAACTTGATGGTTCCCGCCTCGGCGTGATGGGCGGCTCTTATGGCGGCTACCTGACGGCCTGGCTCATCGCCCATGAACACCGTTTTGCCGCCGCCATCGTCGAGCGCGGCTTCCTCGACCCGCGTTCGTTCACCGGGCACTCCGATATCGGCTGGTTCTTCATGCCCGCCTACAACACCGCCGACCCGCTCAAACAGGACGCCCAGTCGCCACTGCTGCTTGCCGGGCAGGTCAAGACGCCCACGCTTGTGCTGCATTCCGAGCAAGACCTGCGCTGTCCACTCGGCCAAGCCCTGCGTTACTACACGGAACTTAAACTGGCCGGGGTGGAAACCGAGCTGCTGGTCTTTCCCGGCGAGACCCATGAACTGTCTCGCTCGGGCACCCCGTGGCATCGTCGCCAACGTTTTGAGGCCATTGTCGATTGGTGGCGGCGGCACCTACCCCTCTAGCGCGCTTTTTTCGGCTGACTCAGCTGGCGGGGCTGCGAGCAGGCGCCGCAGGGAGGGGAAGCCGAGCAGGCTCAGGACGATTGCCACTAGCAGCACGCCGGAGACGATCAGCAGCGATTCGACGGAGAAGCGGTCGGCCAGCGGCCCCACCAGCGCCATCGCCGCCGACATGGATACCGATGTGATGATGCTCACTAGGCCAAAAATGCGACCTAGCATCTTCGGGTCCACCTCCTTTTGCAGCATCGTGAACTCCGGCACGGTAATCGCCGAGAAGGAGGCTGCCACCGCGAAGATCAGGGAAAGGTAGAGCCACATGTTCCCAGACATGCCCACCGTGATGGTGAATACGCCGGTTGCTACCAGGGCGCAAACGATGACCCGCAGGTGCCGCTTGACCCGCGAGCCGAGGCCCGCCATCACCAGTCCGGCGGCCAGCGAGCCGCCCGCCCAGAACATTTCGTTGGCCGTCAGGCGCCACACCTCGGGGCCGAAGGTGCGGGCCATCATCAGTGGGGTGAGGAATGCCGGGGCCGCCGCCATTGCCATCGCCACCGCGTAGATGACCAGCAGCCAGCGCACCGTCTGGTGCCGGTGTACGTAACGCAGGCTGGATCGCAGGTCACAGAGTACCCGCAGCCCCCCGACGGGTGGGTCTGCCTCGGTCGCATCCCCTTCGGCGGTGCTACACAGCCTGGGCAGAAAGAGCAGGAATAACACGGCCAGCAGCGCGGTGCCCACGTCGAGGATGAAGATCGGGACCAGTCCGACATTCTCGTAGAAGGTGCCGGCAAACAGTGGGGAAATGAGCATGAAGGCTGCGCCGATGGATTCGTTGATTCCATTGATGCGCAGCAGCTGGCCTTCGGGCACCAGGGAGGGGATCGCCGCGCTGGCCGCAGGCTGAATTATGCCCATGAGGGCCGAGCGCACGGCCATCGTCAGGTAGAAGATCCACAGATCCTCGACGCCATTGTGTAGCAGCAGAGCCAGAATCGCGGTGGCGACGGCTGTGCCGCCGATACCGGAAATGAGCAGAAACTTGCGGTTAAAGCGGTCGGCCCAGGAGCCGCCCCACAGCGCCACAACCGCCTGCGGCATCAGGCTGAACACGATCACATAGGTCATCACCGCCCCGGATTGCGTGCGGATGGTTAGGTGCCACATGACGGCGAAGGACACCAGCATCGAGCCGAACATGGTGGCCGCCTGAGCGGTCAAAAAGATAGAAATATTCCGCTTCCAGGCGGGCATGGTGAGGTCAGTCACTACAGGGGTGGTTCACTTTCAGTAGGGGTTTACATACAGAGGCTTTGGGAACGGCTAGCGATCTGGACTGGCCGGGGTGATGGGAATCCAAATCTCGTACTTCTCCACGCTTGGAGTGTCGCCGAGATACGCCTCAATTTCCGGGCCGCGGGTGTATTCGTAACCGGAGGTGGGCATCCATTCCTTGATGATCCGCTCCCAGAGGGCGCCTATCGTCTTGGGGCCACCCTCAAAGGGGAAAATCGCCCAGGTGGCCGCCTCAACGATCAGCTCTTCGAGCGGTTCACTGGCGGGCTGAGTGCTGGCGGTGGCCAGACAATACTGCCAGTCCACCAGGTCATCGTCGCCGGTCATCACCCCGAGCAGGCCGCGCGGCCCGGTGTCGTTCAGCGCCGCAATCTGGGCGGTTAAACCAGAGCTTTCGGCGGCTTCCCAGAACTGATAGAGGCCACCCATCTCTGGGTCGCCCTCCATATCCAGCGGGGTCGAGATGCCCAGCACGCGGAACGTCGGCTTGTCCTCGATGCGGTAGTTCAACTGTCCACGGCCGGTAACCGTCACGGTGAAGCTAATGGGGGTAAAACTCTTCACAGTCACCCCGTCAAGTTTCGCCAGGGAGGGTGGAATGCCGTGCACACTCTGGAAGGCGCGGTTGAAGGAGGTGGGTGAGCTGTAGCCGTACTTGATTGCGACATCGAGGATGCTTAGCCCCCCACGCAGGTCGGCCACGGCCAGTGACATCCGGCGGCGGCGCACGTACTCGGCCACCGTGACGGAGGCCATAGCCCCGAAGATTCGTTGGAAGTGATACGAGGAGCAGTGGGCGATGGCCGCCGCCTCTTCGACATCAAAATCCTCGGTCAAATGTTCTTCGATGTATGCCACGGCGGCATTCATGCGGTCAATCCAATCCATGCATTCAGCCTAGATGGACCCACCGACAATCCACCTCACTTTTTCTGCTCACTTCCGCGAGGTGCCACAAGTTCACCCTTCGGCTGTAGCTTGTCGTCCCCCAAACGGAGTAGCTGCTGTCTCCACCATCCTGTGCCTGCCCGACCCAGCAAGATGCTCCTTCGCCTACGCCTCTTGCCTGGCGTCAGCGGCATGGATACAGCGCTGTACCCGCTAGTCACCAGGTATCTGGTTCTCTACGACTTCTCAATGCTCGCCCGCTACCACCCCGACGCTTGGCGCAAACTCCTCGACCTGGACACCAACCAAAAGGTTATTGGGCTTGGTCGTTTAGTCGTTGAAGAGTCGGAGGGCCGCGATCAACTTGCTTGGCGGGGTACTCACCACCTGGCTCCACCCGCCCAGCTAGGGCAAGCGCCCCTGCATTATCGCCATCATTCGTATCTAAGCTCTTCGTCTTCATCGGCGTTGGTTGGTGATGATCTCTGTGGGTTAGCGGTCCCATCGTCTGTTTGGCTGGTAGCCGGACGGTTGGGAGTGCTTGGTTTGGTGACTGTGCCTGCTGCGTCGGAAGGTGTCACACAGTGGGTGAGCTGGGAGCTGTAGATGTCATCAGTCTGATAAGGGTTACAGACTGGACAGACTGGGCCTTCTATCACCTGCAATGGCATTTCGGTAGCGCGGATGATTGCGCGCAGTATCATGCCGAGGCAGCCAGCTATTACAGTGGTTAAGAGTGCAACGCGCCAGTGGTAATTTGCATGTTTAATCCTATCCCCATTTCTCGGGAGATGGCTCACTGCTGCGAATCCTATACCGTGACCAATAAACAAAGCCAGCACAGCCGTGAACCACATGGCGCTTTCGATGAGTTTTAGAATTCTCCTTGCACCTGTGACGTGAGTATCCGCGCGCAGCAGCGGTATCGCTTGGCTGTTTTGGGGGTAGTCGGGACTATGTGTGTTCTCTCCGCGGTCATCAATGGGACAAGAGCAAGCTAGGGTTCTTTTCACCTGCGATGACGCTTTAGCGATGCGCGCGGCTGCGAGCATTACTGTGGCGACCATTCCAGAGATCACGGCGGTGAAGATTGCAGCGCGCATCAAGTTCCAGACTTGCTGAACGGTGTTCGCGTTCGGGGATGCGGCATGGCCCGATAGTGCGCAGCCATTAAACAAGACAAGTCCAGCCATAAACCACAACACTAGCCCAAGAATTTTCAAAACCTTGGCGTTGGCTGCGGCCGAATTGAGATCGTTGACTATAGCTACTTCCTTGCTCATGGAACTAAAAAGCGATCTAGGACAATAAAAAACAAAAGTAAGACGACAATCAGCATGATGATCGGGGTTGCGCTGAGTACAAGACCGGCTTTGGCCCAGTTTGACACGGGGACTTTGCTCCTTTTGGCTGATCTGATGCAGTGAATCGATATGACAAGTCCTGTCAACACCAGAGCTGCTCCAGCATCAATCACTCGCCACCATTTACTGCTGTCGGGGCCGCCGTGCCATCCATTGAAGCTGACTATTGCCATTACTAGTATGCCAAGCAAAGACAGCGTAAATGAAATGATTGCGCGTCTGCGATGTGATGTTATTTTGACTGAAGCTTCTTGAGGCTCAATCACTGAGGCGCACTCATTGATTCCAACACCCGATATTTCATCGTCGCCTGACTTATTTTCGGTTATCATGGGCGGGGCACAGTGGTCGGAATCCAGGCGCCGTCGGGGCTGCTGCAGGTAGGCATATCCGGGCGTGGTGAGTAGCCCGTTACGCCGCCTGGCATGTAGGCCACTGCGCACTCGCCTGTTATTACGGACACGCTGTTCTCATGGGCGGTGGAGTCACGCCATCGTATTTCATCGTGCTCGGCAAAAGCGCCTGTTATGTTCCCTCTGTCGATAGTTCGTCCCTGCGTTTCGCTGTTTTGGAATCCATGTTCTAGGCGAGTTACATCAGGGTCAGCAGCTACCGCATTTCCGTGGAGTAATCCGCCCAGCGAGCGCTGAGGTAGCCAGGTCACAAAGTCATTTGGCGAGACTATCGCGAACACTTGAGTATCGGGGCCACATTGGAGATCTGCGATGCCGCCTGTGTTATGTCCGAGTCCAGCTGATCCAAGGTGAAGCACTGCGGTAGGACACATTCCAAGAGATTGAGCGATCCCAACTGAGGCTCCGCCGTATGAATATCCTATAACCGAAGTCCGTTGGTGGGGATGCACAGGAAGTCCGGCGAAAAAGGTACTCAGATTGGCACCCAAGTTGCCTGAAGCGTCAGCGTGAAGAGCAGAGAAAAGATTCTGTGGAAATCGACCATCACCGAAGCCGAACACCACAGTGTCTCCGGCTCCACGCCCATTGGCAACAGCGAAATATCCGTGAGTGTGATTGTCCGCGTTTGTGAAGTCTCCAATGCGAGTGTTGGTTCCTGGGACGTAAATGCTGACATTACTCACTGATTTTGGAATGTCACCACTGCTATCAAAATCACCAAAATACGTGATTATTGAATGATTTTCCCAATCGAAGGCGATTACGTGCGGTACTGGTCGCCGCTGTATTTGACCGCTGTGGTCTTCGTAAATGACAAAGTCGCCAAGATATTGCGTCAATACTCCTCGGGCTGCGAGCAACTGTCTCGCTAAATCAATATCGATCGCGCTCATATGACTGCCTGGAATCCAGAGAGGGGCCATTAGTTCATCACGCGTCACTCCAAGCTCTTCCAACGAACCGTATATTTCTTCAAGCATCATCGCCATGTTGATGTTGTTTGCTTGTGCGCGGTAGCCGATGGGTATGCCGTTGAGGTTGCCGATGATGGCTGGGCTGGTGTTTATGAGGGCTTCGCGTTGGGTGGGGCTGAGGGTGTCCCATAAGGAGCGGACTTGTGCGTGGTCGCCTAGCGCGGCGAGGAGGTTGGCAAGTTGGGCAGGTTCTAGGCCGTTGCGGATCTGGTTCCAATTGTCCAGGCTTAGTAGCGGCCCAAAGTTGAACGAACCATCCGGGTTGAAGGATTGCCCGATAGCAATGATCTGCTTCCGGAAACTCTCCATAAGATCAGCCAACCGACGGGCATGGTTGGCGTATTGCCGGTCACGACCGGCTACCTCGTCTGCGTCTTCAGCAAAGATACGGTTACTCTTCCGGATGTTAGTGCCCTGCTCACCGTTACTAGTCTTGTGCATGGCATCATCTCCTTCCGTGGATTTCATGGGTTTGGCGATCCGAGTATCGGCCAGGAAGCCCAAATCGGCAACAAGCCATACGATCACTCCTGTGAACTGCAAGGTATTCTCATCTCCCACAGCGTACCCCTTTTAGTTCGTGGTCGCTACTCAATGGTCAGCCAGGTATGCAACAAGCCAATAAACGGCAAAATTCCCAGCAAAGACGTGGCGCCCAAGCTGACCCCAGCAATTATGGGTGGGTGCACTTGCTTGTCTGCTTTCTTTGACATCACAGCGTTGAATAAAGATGCAACAAGCCCCGATAAGGCTGCGGCATACATGACTATAAGCACCCAGGCGTCAAGATGTCCCCCTCCCCTTCCCCTTCCCCACCAGACGATAATTCCGAGAAAGACAATAGCGCCGATAAGCGATAGCGCAAAAGAAATGCCCGCCAACAGTTTGTGCACGCATAACAATTGATTGACTGAGCCTTGTCTCATTAATGTAAGTGTGCAACACATCAGCCAACCACCTCCTCAAACATGTTTCGCGTTCGC
>WQZL01000114.1 GCA_009780755.1 Promicromonosporaceae bacterium
ACAATCACGCGCGGCTGTGTGGGATGGGAGACATACCAGTTCTCAACGCGGAACACCTCCTCGCCGATATTCGGCGAGCGTGGCGGGAAGCGTTGGTCGAGTTCCCGGCCCACCATGTCGCGGATGATGCGATCCTGGGTGGCATCTGGGCCATGCATGTCGATGGCCTCCACCACGTACCCGTCACGGATGACGGTGGTGGTGTCGGCGATGGACTCGATCTCGCCTAGCTTGTGGCTGATGATGATGCAGGTGATGCCCTCGTCGCGCAGGCCGCGCAGCAGGTTCAGCAGATGCTCGGAGTCGGTGTCATTCAGCGCCGCCGTCGGTTCATCAAGAATGAGTAGCGAGACGTCCTTGGAGAGCGCCTTGGCGATCTCGATGAGCTGCTGCTTGCCAACGCCGAGTTGCCCAACGCGGGTTACCGGCGATTCGCGCAGGCCAACACGATCCATCAACTCTGTGGCCAGGGAGTTGGCCTTATTCCAGTTGATGAGACCGCCGCGCGATACTTCGTTGCCGAGGAAGATATTTTCGGCCACCGAGAGATCTGGCACCAGCGCCAACTCTTGGTGGATGATGACGATGCCCTTGGCCTCGGAATCCTTGATCGAACCAAACCGGCACTCCTCACCACGGAAGATGATGTTTCCATCGTAGGAGCCGTGCGGATACACGCCCGAAAGCACCTTCATCAAGGTGGATTTCCCGGCCCCGTTCTCGCCGCAGATGGCGTGAATCTCGCCCTCCTGGACCCGCAGGTTCACATCTTTTAGAACCTTGACTCCAGGGAAGTTTTTGGTGATGTCCTGCATCTCAAGGATGGTCTTCGACATACCCGTCCTACCGTCTCTATCAGATAATGGTCAAGCTGATTGACGCAGCAAGGGCCGCTGGCCTCGATGGGGCCAGCGGCCTTGCCGCATCTACTCAACTCACATGACGCCCGCGTCAACCTGCTCGCGGGTAAGGAAGCCGGAGTCGATCAACTCTTCTTGAATGTTGTCAACGGTCACGGTGGAGACCGGCAGCAGGAATGACGGGACAACGAACACGCCGTTGTCGTAGTCGGTGGTGTTGTTCGGCGTTGGGGTCTCGTCGTTCATGAAGGCGACTGCCGCCGCGATGGCCTGCTCGGCCAGGAGACGGGTGTCCTTGAAGATGGTCGAATACTGCACGCCCTGGTCGATCATGGCCACCGAGGCAACCTCGGCGTCCTGACCGGAGACGACGGGCAGGCCGTCGGCCAGCGTGGGGCCGTAACCGGCATTTTGCAGGGCCGTGATGATGCCGCGGGAGATGCCGTCGAACGGCGAAAGGATGCCGTGAAGGGCACCGGAGCCACCACCATAGTGAGCGGTGATGAGGTTCTCCATGCGGGTCTGGGCGGCTTCCTGCGACCAGCGCAGCGTGGCGCCCTGCTCGATGGTGGTCTGGCCGGAGCCGACCACCACGGTGCCATCGTCAATCAGCGGCTGAATGACGGACATGGCGCCGTTCCAGAAGAAGTGGGCGTTGTTGTCGTCCAGCGAACCGGCGAACAGTTCGATGTACCAGGGGGAGACGCCGGCGAAGTGGGTGTTTAGGCCCGAGACCAGCGAGGTTGCCTGGTCCACGCCCACCTGGAAGTTGTCGAACGTGACGTAGAAGTCGATGTTCGGGGTGTCACGGATCAGGCGGTCATAGGAGATGACCGAGATGCCCGCGTCGGCGGCGGCTTGCAGCTGTGTGCCAAGCGCCGTGCCGTCAATGGCGGCGATGATTAGAACGTCAACGCCCTGGGTAATCATCTGGTCGATCTGCTGCTGCTGGGTGGGGATGTCATCGTTGGCGAACTGAAGGTTCACCGAGAAGCCCGCGGCCTCTAGGCCCTCGCGGGTGCTGTTGCCATCGGCAATCCACCGCTCGGAGGTCTGCGTTGGCATCGAGACGCCGACTGTGCCGGCGCCTCCACCACCGGTGTCACCGTTGTCATCGCCACAGGCGCTAAGGCCAGCGACGGCTAGTAGTGCCACCGCACCGGCGGCGATCATCTTGTACGTGCGCTTCATTGCGTTGTCCTTCTTTACTGGGGTAGGCGGTATCGGGGAAGCCCGACGCTGCATCACGTTAGCGCTAACATGGTAGTGGTTGTCAAGCGCTGCGAGCCGAATTGTTACCTGTATGTTGGGCGAGGTGCCTGTGCAAGACTTGCTCGATGACTGAGTTTCGAGACAGGCTGCGGCAACTACTGGGTCCGTTGCCAGCGTTTACGCCGCTAAACCCCTACGTCGAATACCGGGCCGACTTGGGCGACGTATACCGTGAGCAGGTCTGTTACAACGTGGAGCCGGGCGAGCGGGTGCGAGCCTATCTGTTCACCCCGAAGGGACTTTTGGACGCAGAGCGGCGCCCAGCTGTGTTAGCACATCACCAGCACAACGATGAGTTTCAGCTAGGAAAGTCAGAGGTGGCCGGGTTGGCCGGGCACCCTGACCAGGCATACGCGCTGGAGCTGGCGCGGCGCGGGTTTGTGGTACTCGCCCCGGACGCCCTCGGCTTTGAAGAACGCGGGCCATATGCTGGCGAATTGGCGGCGCCGGTGACGCAAACCGTCGGCGGCAACCGAGAAAGATTCGAGTTCACCAGGCGCGTACTCAACGGCTCGTGCCTACAGGCCAAACTGGTTTCCGACATGCAACGCGGCCTCGACTACCTACAGACCCGTCCCGAAGTGGACGGCGGGCGCCTCGGCGCCATCGGCCACTCCCTGGGCGGGCAACAGACCCTGTTCCTGGCCGCCCTGGACAATCGAGTGCAGGCGGGCGTTTCCTCCTGCGGTTTTTCCTCCCTCCGCTCGGTACTTCGGGAGGGCATTAACCACAACTTCGGCGCCTACGTGCCGGGCCTGCTGGCGCACGGGGATGTCGGAGACGTACTTAGGGCTGTCGCGCCGCGCCCGTTCCTGGCGCTTAACGGCAGCGACGATCCGATCTTCCCCATTGACGGCCTGTATGACTCCTACGCCACGGCCCAGCCAGCCTACGAGGAGGCCGGGCACCCCGAGCGTCTGCGCGTGGCCGCCAGGGCTGGCGGCCACGCCTTCACTCCCGAAATGCGTGACCGCGCCTACGCCTGGCTAGAACGCTGGCTTTAACTCACAGACCTTGGGCTAGACGGTGGTAAGCGGCGTTCCAGCGCACCTGGTCGGCAAAGCCACGACGGGTCGTGTTCTCATCGATCACCAGCAATTCGATCCGGGCCAGCTCGGCGAAAATCTCGAATGCCTCGATGCCCACCGCCGTGGTCATCGCGGTGTGATGCGCACCTCCGGCCGTCAGCCAGCATTCGGCGCTGGTGGCGAAGTCGGGGCGCGGCTTCCATACGGCGCGGGCAACGGGAAGGTTGGGCAGCGGTGCCGTCGGCGGCACGGTGTCTACCACGTTGGCGGTCAAGCGGAAGCGGTCACGCATATCGGCCAGCGAGACCACTACAGCACCCTGCTTAGGGTCGGCATCAAAGACCATGCGCACTGGGTCTTCCTTGCCGCCGATGCCAAGGGGGTGAATCTCGATGCGAGGCTTGGCGGTGGTGAGCGTTGGGCAGATTTCCAGCATGTGCGCGCCCAAGATCAGCTCGCTGCCGGGAGTCAGGTCGTAGGTGTAGTCCTCCATCAGCGAGGCGCCACCGGGCAGGCCGACGCCCATCACCTTCGCGGCGCGCACCAGCACGGCCGTCTTCCAGTCACCCTCGGCACCGAAGCCATAACCCTTGGCCATTAGCCGCTGCACGGCCAGGCCCGGCAGTTGCCGCAGGTCGCCCAGGTCTTCAAAGTTGGTGGTGAACGCCTTGGCACCCACGGAGGTTAGGAAAGATTCGAGTGCGATCTCCTGGCGAGCCGCGTAACGCAGCGACTCATGCCGCTCGCCGTGCTGGCGCAGCTCGGGCGCCACGTCATACAAGCTCTCATATTCGGCCACGAGCGCGTCCACTTGCGTTTCGGCCACGGCGGCCACGGCGGCTACTAACTCGTTGACTCCCCAGGTGTTAACGCTCACCCCGAAGCGCAATTCGGCCTCGGTCTTGTCCCCCTCGGTGACCGCGACATTGCGCATGTTATCGCCGAAGCGGCACAGCTTCAGGCCGTGCGTGGCATCCCAACCGGCAGCCCCTCGAATCCAAGTGCCGACGCGCTTTTGCACCGCCGGATTGGTGACGTGACCGGCCACGGTGGTGCGGGCGACGCCCAGCCGGGCGGCGATGTACGCGTACTCGCGGTCGCCGTGGGCGGCCTGGTTCAGATTCATGAAATCCATGTCGATGGTGTCCCACGGCAGTTCCATGCCCGCCTGCGTGTGCAGGTGCAGCAATGGCTTGCGCAGCAGGTCAAGACCGGTGATCCACATTTTCGCCGGGGAGAATGTGTGCATCCAGGTGATGACGCCGAGTACGGCATCGTTAGAGTTAGCGTCCAACATGGCGCGGCGGATCGAGTTCGAATCCTTTAGCACGGGCTTCCAGACGATGCGCGCGGGCACATCGGCGGCGACGTCTAGGGTGCGGGCCACTTCCTGAGATTGGGCCGCCACCTGTTCTAGCGTCTCGGGACCGTAAAGGTCTTGGCTGCCGGTGAAGAACCAGATTTCACGGTCTGCGTAGGGCTTGGTCATTTGTACTCCTTTGAGTGTTTCGGTGGTTTCGACAAGCTCAACCACCGGCAGGGTTATTGTCCGTAGACGTTTTGGTAGCGGTCGTAGAGGGAGTCGATGGCGGCTTGCTCAATGGGGATGAGCGGCCCAAGCTGGCCGGAGATGTGAACGGTTCGGGCCACCTCTTCGAGCAGGGTGGCAGCCTTGACCGCACCGTGGGCGTCCTTACCGATGGTGAACGGGCCGTGGTTTTGCATCAGCACCGCCGGACTGCGGTGATCCCGCAGGGTTTCGACGATGCCACGACCAATCGAGTCGTCGCCGATGATCGCGAACGGCCCCACCGGGATCGGCCCACCGAATTCATCGGCCATCATGGTCAGCACGCAGGGAATTTCCTCACCGCGAGCCGCCCAGGCGGTCGCATAGGTGGAATGCGTGTGCACGACGCCGCCCACCTGCGGCATGTGCCGGTAAACGTAGGCGTGCGCGGCGGTGTCCGATGACGGGGAGCGTGCGCCTTCCACCAGATTGCCGTCCAGATCACAGACCACCATCGACTCCGCATCGAGGTCGTCGTACCTCACGCCCGAGGGCTTGATGACGAACAGGTCCGGGTGGCCGGCTACGCCCGGTATGCGGCCGGAGACATTACCTGCGGTCCAGACCACGAGTTCCCAGCGAGGAAGCTCGGCGTGCAGCGCGGCCACGTTGGCCTTGGCGGCGTCTACGGCCTTGCGCATTGAGGCGGGGATGATGCTGGTCATGTCACATTCCTATCGGGTGGTTTTAACAGCCGTGTGTTGAAGGGGTAGGGCGGCCTTGAAGCGGGCTAGGTAGGCGGCGAAGCCAGCCGCATCGACCGGGTCAGGGTTGATGGCGGCGGTGGCCGCGTCCGCAAACACTTGACCGGCTAGCCAAGCGCCAAGATCGCGGGTCTCTCCCCCGGCCACCGCGTGAGCGTAGGCGGCAAGTACGGCGGCGCCCCAGGCTCCGCCCTCCCCGGCCATCGAGGCAACCGAAACCGGGGCGTTCACCGCGGCGGCGAGCAACCGCTGGGCCACCCCAGCCGTGCGGAACAGGCCACCGTGGGCGAGCAGCGAATCGAGCGCCACGCCCTCCTCGGCCAGCGTCTGCATCCCCAGCGCCAAGGTGGCGAACACCGCATACACCTGCGTGCGGGCGAAGTTGGCAAGATTTAGCGTCGAGCCGGGGGTGCGCACCATCAACGGACGGCCTTCGTCGAGGCCGATGTTGTGTTCCCCCGAAAGGAAGTTGAAGGCTAGCAAGCCGCCGCCATCCGGATCAGCATTGAGGGCGGCGCCGAGCAGGGCAGCGAACACGGCCCCATCGTTGGCCGGAGCGCCCAGCGCCTGGGCGAATTCGCCGAATACCGACGCCCAGGCGCCTAGTTCGGAGGCGCCGTTGTTGCAGTGCACCATCGCCACGGGGGCGCCTGCCGGAGTGGTGACCACATCGATTTCCGGGTGGGCGCGGCTTAGTGCGCGTTCAAGCACCACCATTGCGAACACCGACGTGCCCACCGACACGTTTCCGGTGCGCGGGGCAACGGCATTCGTGGCCACCATGCCGGTTCCCGCATCGCCCTCTGGGGGGCAGAGCAGCGCACCGGGCTGAAGGGTGCCGGTCGGATCGAGCAGGGCCGCGCCCTCGGCGGTGAGGGTGCCCGCATTTGCTCCGGCAGGCAGCACCTCGGGCAGCAGGTGACGTATTCCCCCCAATATCGCGTCAAGCTTCGCGAGCATGGCCTCATCAAAGTCGCAGGTTTCCGGGTCGATGGGGAACATGCCCGAGGCGTCGCCGACGCCGAGTACGTTACGCCCCGTCAACCGGCGGTGAACGTATCCGGCGAGCGTGGTCAGCGAGGCGACTTGCCGAACATGTTCTTCGCCGTCGAGCGCGGCTTGATAGAAGTGCGCCACCGACCAGCGCAGCGGAATGTTGAAGCCGAGAACCTCGGTGAGCGCGGCGGCGGCGGGGCCGGTGGAGGTGTTGCGCCAGGTGCGGAATGGGGTTAGCAACTCGTCCTTGCTGTCGAAGGCGAGGTAGCCGTGCATCATCGCGGAGACGCCGATGGCCGCCACCTGCGTTAGTGGCAGGTCATAGCGGCGGCGCACTTCGGCGGACAACGCGGCGAAAGCTCCAGCGAGTCCGGTATGCACGGCGTCAAGGGAGTAGGTCCACACTCGATCAACGAACTGGTTTTCCCAGGTGTACTCGCCAACGGCCACGGCCTGTTGATCGGGGCCGATCAGGCACGCCTTTATGTTAGTGGAGCCAAGCTCCACGCCGAGAGTCACCTGACCTGCCGTGATAGCCGCTAGAGTCGCAACATCGGCTTCACTGACCGGGCTTGTCGAGCCGAGGCGTTCCGTGTCCATTTCGTTATGTTAGCGTTAACATTGCGCTTGGCAAAGCCCGCCGCGGCATCTCCGGCGCATTCTGTGCGTCAATGCCTCGCCGCGGTACTGCGTCGAACCACCAGCTCGGGCGGAATCACGGCGGCAGCACGCGGTTCGCCGACCATCGGAGCAGCCCCAACGTCTAGCAGAGCCTGCACGGCCAGGCGCCCGATAGCTGCGAAAGGTTGCCGCACCGTGGTAAGCGAGGGAATCAGGTAGGCGCTGGCCTCAACATCGTCAAAGCCCACCACGGAGACATCCTCCGGCACCCGCAGGCCGCACTCCCATAGGGCACGAATCAGGCCAATCGCCAGCAGATCGTTGGCCGCGAATATCGCGGTTGGGCCGCCGGGACGCCTGATTCGCGGGGCCAAGGCCAGGCCGATCTCGTAACCGCGCTCGGGAGACCATGAGTCGGCCTCGATCACGGATGCCTCAATGTCCTTACCCTGGGCCACCTCCAGGAAAGCCGCTTCCCGCTCTAGGGCATCGAACCAGCGCGTCGGCCCGGCGATGTGCACCAGGTTGGCGTGGCCGAGTCCCAGCAGATGCTTGGTGGCCAGTTGTGCGCCGTGGAATTGATCGACGTAGACATACTGCGCCCCCGCCGAACGCAGAGCCTCCTGTCGGGTCGCGACCATCACCACCGGGAAGGGGGGCGCCAGATCGTCGATGGCCCGAGCAACATCGTCAACCGGTGCGACCGCTATCACACCATCGACACCATGTTCGATCAATGCCTCCAGCGCCGAGGCAGCCGAGGCTCCGGCGATGGACTCTAGCGACACCGTCGAGACAAAGTACCCCTCGCGGCGCAAGGCCGCGACGATGGCCTGCTCCATGTTGGCCGGGCCGAAGTGAGTAGAACCGCTGGTCAGCAGGCCCACCATCTTACTTTGCGCGGTGGCCAATGCGCGGGCCGCAGAGTTTCGGTGGTAGCCGATCTCGGCGACGGCGGCAAGCACCCGTTCGCGGGTCTCGGGTAGCACGCGCGGGTTGTCG
>WQZL01000115.1 GCA_009780755.1 Promicromonosporaceae bacterium
ATCGCCGGGACACCAGTAATCGGAGTCAACGGAGAATCAACAAACGCCTGATTCACCACCACCTGCTCAGCGTCACCCATCCGCGACCAACCCTCAAACCGCACCACCCGCACATCACCACCAAACAACACACCCGGCAAAACAAACACCTCCGACAACCAACCACCCGACCTACTTGACGAAGTAGGGGTAAGCCGAAGGCCAGGGAACAACTCCGTGCCTAATCCCAGTGGCTCACGCGACACCACCATCGGAATTGATGCAAATCCGGTAATGGGATTACCTAAAGAACCCTGTCCTCCCTCGCCCCACATGTACGCAGCGCCAGCCGAGGTTATCACAGCATTACGACTGGTGTTGGCCATGTCCACCACACGGATAACATTAGCGGGCAGGTTTTCTAGCAGGGTCGGGGGGCCAAAAACTGGCTCCCAGTCATCTTCGAACTGTCCAACAATGACACCCCACGCTACAACTCTGCCATCGGTCATCAGAGCCAGCACTGTTCGACGACCGGAGCTTATCTGCGCAACTCCACTCAAGTAGCCGACACCGTTTATTCCAACCGTCCGGCCCGGAACAAGTCGGTTACCACCGGGAAAACCACCGAGCACACCTCTGGCCTGACTACCCCACGACAGTACGTCACCACCAGCGGTCAAAGCTATCGAATGGAATTCGGCCGCCTGTACATAGGCGCCATCGGCAGGAGAACCGATGTTCAAAAAACCGACTCCACCGACACCATGAACCCGCACAGCCCTGGCTTCCCATTGATTGCCTGTAGTGTTGTTGCCAAGGCGACCGTCCGCGCGATGGCCCCAAGCAAAAACATCTCCATTTGAGCTGACGGCCAACGCGTGAGAGGCCCCAAGACTCACCTGGACTATATCAGTAAGCGGAACACCTGCCGACACCTCCACTCGCACCGGGAGGTTTTGGTCTATGGTTCCACCATTGCCGAGACGCCCGTTAGCGCCAGAGCCCCAGGCAAAGACATACCCGTTTGAGTCGACGGCAAACGAACTAAGGCTGGTTACTGAAATGTACACGATGTTCTGTAAATAGCCAGTACCAGTTGGATTTAACACGCGAACCGGAAGAGACTGATTCGCATTGAGACCATTGCCGAGGCGCCCCTGGCCACCTTGTCCCCAAGCGTAAACGAAGCCGCCCGTAGTGCGCGCTAGAGCATGACTCATTCCTGCTGAAATCTGTGCTATATCACTCAGCGGCCCGGTTCCATCAGCGGAAAGCACCGGAGCGGCATAGGGACGATTACCGTCGGTCATGCCGTCGCCAAGTTGACCCTGTGTCCGAATACCCCAGGCGTATACGTTACCCCGCGAGGTCAAACCCATAGAGAATTGGCTCCCGCCATCTATCTGCACAACGTTTCGCAACGGTTGTTGCCAGTTGACCGCAAGCACTGGACGCGGGTAATTAACCTGTGGGGTGTGGCTGTGGCCGAGTCCGCCCCAGAAGCTGTCTCCCCAGCTGACTACTTGTCCGTTGTTCGTGATTGCGAAACCTTGCTGCGGGTTAGTGGATGCGTGGACGGAGGAGATGTTGTCCAGAGTGCTGCCTGCACCGCTCAATCCGTGTACAGGGGTGGGCACAGCTCGGCCTACCGTGCCATTACCCAGTCCAGGGTTTGAACCCCAGGAAAGTAGGACTCCATCTTCGCGGAGGGCGAATGACCCCCCGTTTCGGGCTGCGACTTGGGTGATTCCGGTGAGTTGTCCGGCTCCAGTTTCGCTAACGACCGGCGCCGGGGTCAATTGCGCGTTACTGTGTCCAACCCCTAGCAAGCCGTTGGAGTTGAGACCCCAAACGTAAACCACGCCGGTATTGGCGGCCACTGCTATCGCGTGGTTGTTTGATATATCAATATCAGTGATGGGCGGTAGACCTAGTATGCGCTGGGGTACATGCGGGCCTTCTAGCCCAGTAGCAATGTTCACATTGCTATTGGGACCCCAGGCGTACACTGCTCCGTTGCGCGTGACCGCGACGGCCACACCGATACCATCGGCAAATGTGGCTAGGCTCGCGATGTCCCTTAGGCACCCTTGGCCATCCGTGCCCACAACACAGGTAGGTACTAAGTGGGTCACTGCTGAGTCACCGGTACCGAGCATGAATAGGTTAGGGGCAGCAGTCGGACCCCAGGAGTACACAGTGCCATCTGCCGACAACGCAAAAGAAGAACTACCAGTTCCTATTGCTACTTGCACGATGTTTGACAGGCCAGGCACTCGTGTCGGTGTGGATGCTGGCGCAGCCGGGTCGAATGGGTCAAGGCCCCAGGTATACACGTAACCATCAGTAGTAGCCATAACCACCCGATGCCGTCCAGCAGCATGCGCTTCGGTTGCGACGTGCGCAGCATTTGTGATGTAACCATTGACCCCGCGAACCCGCTGCGGAGTAAGAACCACTACGGTGCTGCCGGGTTCGCCGAACCCAAAAACACCACTACGAGGGTTACCCCAACCGAGCAACGAACCATCGCGGCTAATAGCAAAGGTCGTATTGTTGTTCGCGTGTACGTATGCGATGGGGGTTGTAGCCATACCGGTGGCGGTGACGTTGAAGACATTGTCGGTCATCCGGTCCGTGAGTACCACATCAGTCAATGGGGTGGTGCCCTTGTTGGTGACGGTGACGTCCCAGTAGATCTGACACAGACCGTACTCGCAGTTGACGGTTGCCTCTGACTTGTCTAGGGCGATCATGGGGTCTGGGCGATGGAACCCAAAATCCACATTCCGAGCCGCGCCATCGCGAGGAACAGTAATAGCGGTGGATTGCTCCCGAGAAGCGGCGTGGAATTGGCCGCGTGCTGAGTAGGTGGTGACCACGGGTCGGTTCTCATTGTAGAACGTGGTCACGCCAGCGGGGATTTGGGTACCTCGGTGTACTACCGTGACATAGTTTCCTGCTAGCAGATAACTAAACGAGTAACGGCCATTTGCATCCGTGTGCGTGTAAGCCAACTGCGCGCCGGGGCTGCCGTCGGGGTTCGCCGCGTGCAGGGTGACCCGGACATTCGCGATACCCTGCTCGGTTACTTGGTGGTGACCGTCGTTATTGTCATCCCACCACACTAGGCCAGATAGTTCAGAGGCGAATACCACAATGTACTGCGGGAATGGCGGGTACACCGGCGCACCAGGGGTGGTGGTCGGACCCATCCACATTACATACACGTCATCCGGACGGTTCCCTGTTGGGTTGATGGTGATGTTTATTATTGCGGTATTGGGTCCGCTAGTTGGCGGGGTGATTACTCGCACTGCGGTGGCTGCCGCGCGCTGGGCTGGGGTGGCCGCACCGAGGTATATCCAGGTGGAGGTTGCCGGGTTGAAGTCCGCGTTCGGGTTGGTAGTGATGTACAAGCGGGCACCAGGAGTGCTGTGTTCCTGATCCAGACCAATATGAGAGACGGTATACGTGCCGTGGAAATCTGATTCCCGTGGACCTTCATACCCGCCAACGTCATGGTCCGGGTCAAAAAGTACGCCATCACCCATACGAGGCAACACGATCACCGCGTCTGCGGAGTTGATTTCCCCTTCGCGGTAGACAAGCACCTCACCGGACCAGGACAGGAGGTCCTCGATCTGCTCGCGGGGAGTTTCCCGCCATAGCGCGGCGGCGGTACGGGCGGCGATCTCAACGGTTACCGGGGCTTCAGCTAAATCGGGCAGAGGCGCCTCGTCGATCTCAATGTGGGCGATGTTGCCCAGCCGCGTGCCGTTAGCAACGGCACCGGCTACCTGCACCCGGTAGGTGATGACGCCGATTTCCCCGTTGCCCAAGGAACGGTTGGTCCAGCGAACGGTGCGGGTATCGCTACCGGTGGGGGTGAAAACGAGTTGGGCAGGGGTTGAGTACAAGTCACCGCATACCCGGCCGGAGGGGCCAGGCACAGCCGCGATAACCGTCATGGTCCATCCGGCGGTGGTATTCACCGGGTTGACCACGCAACGATCTAAGTCGATTGTGATAACTGGCGTGACCGGCTCAGTGGTACGTGGCATCCCATTGATGGTGGCCACCACCCGATACTCCACCTGATCGCGGATTGTCGCCGTGGGGTTAGTTCCAGCTGGATAGTTGCCGATCTGGTTCACCCTGTTGGTGATATGCACCGACGGCACACGAGGGAAGGCCAGCGTGACGTTAGCCAAAAATGTGCCGGTCTGCCACTCCCCTGCCTGCCCGGAGGTTCGACCCCACACCATGGTGTTGGCAACCATGGAGCCATCACGCACCGGATCGAGATCGGTACGGATGGTGGTAGGAACCCGTACCTGTAACAGACCAGCGCCCTCAGCATCTCCGGTGGGGATAGCCCCAGGTTCAAAGATCACTCGAACGGACTGTGGGTTCACCCCAGGATTAGCAGTCCATCCAGCGGTGACATTCGGATTACCAATCGAATCGTTGGTGGCGGCGTCCTGGTGGAACTCCACCCGCCACAACTCAGCAGGCACGGGCTGCCCGGCCAGGGTGACCGTGATCGACCTGGTCATATCGAAGGTTTGATCCGCGTTGCTCCAGCGGTCGCCAACCACCATCTGGGTGATGTTGTTACCTGCATTCTGGGTGAGTACGGACAGTACGTTGAACAGTTCCGTACCTAGCGCCACTCGACTACTCGCACTTTGACCAGTGCCCGTACGGACACCGAGAGAGGAACCCGAAGCAACGAAGATATTCTGGTCTTCCCAGATGGTGTATGAAGGGTTCCACGGCCCCATGATCGTCTTGTTGATGATCGCCCCTGGCGGCGGGGCAAATGGCCGATTGACCCGGATGGCCGAATAGTCATTGTTAGCGAACGGACGGCCAGCCAATGAACCCAGGGCTGGGTTCTGTGTGGAGTAACCCGAACCCTGACCATCGCCGGGCTGCCAGTCTGTGCCATTGTTCAGCAATGATGGACTCGGCACAGAGAACGAACCGGGGTTGACGATCACCCGGGCCACGAAGTCCATCGTGGAACCCACCTCCATGTCCGGCCAGGGGGCATTCAGATTGAAGTCGATCCGCACATCACCACGATTAGAACCCAATGGCAGCAGGCCGTTGGCGTTCGGGGCCACGTCCGCGCCGTTAACCTGCCAGGTGGTGCTCTCTGGGAAGTCCGTCACGTCCAGGTAACCGCTCCACTGCCCGCCGGCGGACATACCCTTAGACGGGGAGTAACCCACACGCTGCAACGGCCTGGGGCTTGCGGTGAAGTGCCCGACAGCCGGGCTGTTCCAAGCGATAGGGCTAGCACCCATCCACCGGTTGCCGGTGGGGCTTAGCGGGAAGGATCGTGAGTGCAAGATCACGTCAGCGACCGGGACCGAGACTACTGTGTAGGGACCGGCAGTGGCTTCCTGGAACACGGCTCCATTTGGAACGCGCACGTTAACTCGAACCTGCTGGCCAGTGACGATTCGGCCTCCGGTATCGCGGGCATGTAACACCAGCGGCACCTCGATAGTCTCTACCGCGCCCGATGGCACCAGGAATACGCAGTTGCTGCCCTGGCGAAATGCCTGTACAAAGTGACCGTCTCGACACAGCAGGTCACCCTGCGTGCGCCACTCCAGATACAGCGGGGTGTCGATCGCCACTATCACCTGCCGAGCTGGGCCAGCCGCAAAGGCGATACTCAAATACAGACCCACCACATCACCCGAAGAGACCACCCCATCGTTGGGGCCATCGTCACCCACCGCGAACCCGTTACCCGTGTGTACGAAGGTTGCGTCCGCCGTGCCATGACCCGTGCCATCAAAGGCATGGGTGAGGGTCACGGTAGCCCTCGGGTTTGGCACGGCCACAGCCGCAGCCGCCGGGGCAGCGGTTCCTAGCAAGGTGGCCATCAACGCCATCACGGTGGCAGCGGCTACCGCAAAACTCTTGCGAGTCCGACGCGTCGGACGAGAGATAAACCGGGTCACAATGACTATCACTTCCTGCAAGCCCCACCAACGAAGCCCGCATACAGCCCGCACACCCAGCACAACAAACCGCCCAGGGCGGTTCGCGATGGCCAGACATACAAGCGACTCTTCTCCCCCTCCCTCCTCGAAACACAACCGAGAAAGAAGGCAGACGCTTCCATGTTGCCTCGGCCACTCTCTCCAAGCAGCCGTGGGTTATTTCACAGTCCTCAACCCAGAAAACACAACCAACAAGACACTCCGCGACACAGAAAGTGGCGCAGAATGAGCGAATGTCCGATAAATCCAAATACCCTTCACATGATATGACTGTAATGCCCGACTCTCATTGACACACAAAAGCACCATAAATTGACGCGGGATGTGAACACAACGAAAAGAAAGCGCAAGAAATAGACTTACCGATTCACACAAATGAAGCCATCTGTCGTCCGAGGGTGGTTGAGACAAGCTCAACCACTGTGGGCGACGGACGCAGGATGACGCAATAAGAACGGGAAAAGGCATAGGAGCGGCTTCCCTGGTTACGACTAGCCCAACCGGGTGCGGAGCCAGCGGAGGGCGGCTTCGCCTTGGTCGCGCTGGAATTTGCGGACCGTGGGCAGAGCTGGGGGCGGCAGCTGGAGCGCAGCGTGAGTGAAGTATCCGGCCAGGCCCGCGAAGAAGCGTTCGGCGGTGTCGGCGGGTATTTCTGCGAAAATCGGATGCGTGCCCAGTACCAGGTCGATGTCGTATCCCGGACGACGATAGACGGCATCTAGCAGCAGGCCAACCGGATCGAACCACCTGGATCCGACGGCGGCCCACGGCCAATCGAGCAGCACCGGAGAACAATCGGTGGACCGCAGTAGCAGGTTGTCGGCCCGCAGATCGACATGAACCAGGGCATCACCGCTGGCCAGATCGAGTGCTTCAGCACTCAGGGCGCGCAACGCGTTGAGATGCGCGGCGATCCAGGCGTTCAGATCATCCTCATAGGGCAGGGGAACCTCGGGGTCAGCGGCTAAACGATCCCAGCCGCGAAAGAGAGGAGAAAGAGAAGTCCGCAGATCGGGCAGCTCTACGTTCGCCAACGGGAGTTCGGCCAGCGCAGGTAGCACATCGAGTACCGCGTCGAGTTCGCCCTCGGCCCAGCTCGGCTCTCTCCCCGCCACATCTTGCAAGATCACGACCGCCCATTCAGCGGTGTCGATGTGGCCAAGCAACCTGGCGTGCGGAATCAACTCGAAACCGGGCACCTCGGCGAGCTTGGTGAGGACATCGATCTCGCGGCGGTGGATGGTGATGGAAAAGGGATCTGCCGCAGCGGCCACCACCTTGACGAACACGCGCTGCCCATCGTCGAGTAGTAGACGGTCGGCGACACCGGGGGAGAAACCGCCGGGCTGCGAGGTCCACTCCGCCACCGTGCCGCCGACCTGTCGCTCAATCTCCAAGCGCAGGCCAGCGGGAAGTTCGGGCCAGGTGATCCGAGGCATCTCGCCACCCTAACCTCCCTTCTCCATGTTTTGCGCAGCGTGATGCAAAAGGAAGTCGCAGAATGCCGTGGGTTGACCGCGTATGGCTAGGCTGCAACACATGCGAGCAGGGGTATTTCGGAAGGCCAGGCGTGGCGCCCCGGCGGGCTTCTTCGCGGCGGAGGCGGCGGGGCTGCGATGGCTGGCCGTTGATGGCGGGCCACGAGTGGCGCAGGTAATAGACGTTGGCCCAGACTACCTAGACCTTGAAGAGATCACCCCCTGCCGCCCGACCCCTGAGGCCGCCTACGCCTTCGGGCAGGCGCTGGCTCGTCTGCACCGCGTTCCGGCCCCTGACGGCTGGGGCGCGCTGCCGGTCGAAGTGACCGCGGGATTCTTCGGGCCGTTGGACGATCCGCTCCCGATGATCGACGGCTCGTTCCCCTCCTGGCCCTCGTTCTACGCCGAGGCCCGCCTGCGGGTCATCGTCGAGCAAGGGCGAAAGCGCGGCGTGTTCACGAAAGACGATGCCCGGCAGATGGAGGCCGTCTG
>WQZL01000116.1 GCA_009780755.1 Promicromonosporaceae bacterium
CATCCGCTCTAAAGCGCTACCCGAGCCGTACAGCTCCAGGCATCCCCGTTGCCCGCAGGGACAAACCGGGCCATCGGGCACCAGCGGCAGATGTCCGATCTCGCCCGCCGCGCCAAGACCACGCCGCATCACACCATCGAGTACCAGCCCGGCGGCAATCCCCGTGCCGATGGACAAGAAGGCGAGATCAAGCGGAGCCTCCCCTCGCTCCGGGGTCAGGTGAGCCACGCCAAGGGCCGCGACATTCAAATCGTTATCCACCACAACCGGCAAGCCAAGCGCCTCGATAAGCCGGGCGGCTAGCGGGAAGCTGCCATCGATGACTCCAAGATTCACCGCGTGGCTAACCGTGCCAGTTTGCGGATCGACGACGCCGGGCACTCCGGCGCCGATGGAAAGCACGTCGGCCACGGCAATGCCCGCCTCAGCCGCAAGGCGTTGCACCAGGGAGGACGTCCCGGCTACCACGCCATCGGGGCCAATTTCGGTGGCACATCGAGCGGAAGCCAGCACCTTGCCCTCCGCGCCCAGCAGCACCCCGTGAATCTTGGTGCCTCCGATGTCGAGGCCGATGGTTGGCGACTCAGCTCCGGCAGGCGGCATACCCGCAGGATACTCCGTTACCACGTCAGCCCTTGACCGCGCCCGAGACGAGGCCGCTGGTCATCCTGCCCTGCACGAATAGGAAGAAGATGATGACTGGGATGGCGATCAGCGTGGAGGCGGCCATTACCTGCGCCCAGTCCACGCCGCGAGCCACGGAGGCGGTCATGAAGGTGCGCAGCCACAGGGGCAGCGTGTTCGCCGAGTTGGCGGGCAGCGCCACCAGCGCGATAGTGAACTCGTTCCACGCCTGGAGGAACGCGAACACGCCCGAGGCGATCAGTCCCGGCATCAGCAAAGGCAACGTGATCTTGAAGAACGCCCGCGTCCGCGAGAGGCCATCTACCATCGCGGCCTCTTCGAGTTCGGCGGGCACCCCGGCGACAAAACCGCGCAACATCCAGATGGTGAACGGGATGATCGCGGCGGTATAGAACAGCGAAACACCCCAGACACGATTTAGCATCCCGGTGCTGGCGAGCATCCGATACTGCGCGATGAACAAGCCCTCGGCGGGAAGCATCTGGATAAACAACACCGCCAGGATGAACGATTTGCGGCCCTTGAACCGGAAGCGACTAATCGCGAGCGCGCCGAGGAAGGCGAACAGAAGCACGGCCACCAGGGTGACGCCGGTGATCGCCAGGCTCATCCGCAGAGCGGGCCAGAATGAACCCTCCTGGAAGATCGCCTCGAAGTTGCGCCAGGTGGCGTGGACGGGCAGGAACTGGGGGGTGGTGGTGCGCAGTTGCGCGTTGGGGGTAAACGCCGAAAGCACCATCCAGTAGACGGGGAAGGCCCAGATCAGGGCGACAATGAGGCCCAGCAGGGAGAACGCCCACTTTGTGGCGCGTTTGCGTGGGGTGATTTTCGCTCGCTCCCGCACGACCGGCAGGCCGGTGGCCTTGGCGACGTTGGGATCGACGATGATGTCCGGGGTCACGGCGCTCACTTGCTGTCTCCCTTCATGATGCTACGCACGTAGGGCGCGGAGATGACAATGGTTAGCAGCAGCACCACAAGAGAGACGGCAGCGGCGCCACCGAAATCTTGACGACCGATGCCGAGCTGGAAGATGAAGTTGCCGAGCAGGTTGGTATCTGTGACGGGTGCGCCGCCGTCTTGCAGCAGCCGAATCTGAGCGAACACCCGCAGGTTCCAGATGAACTGAAGCAGCAGCACTATGGAAAGTACCGGCTTGACCAGCGGCATGATGATGCGCCACAGAATCTGGGTGGAGGAAGCGCCATCGATGCGGGCGGCCTCTAGGATTTCATCGGGCACCTGCGTCAACCCGGCGAATAGCGACATGGCCACGAACGGCACGCCCATCCAGACAATCACAACCGCAGCCACTACGAAAAAGGTGAAGGGAGTAGAGAACCAGGCAAACCCGGCCATCCCGTCAAAGCCAAGCCGCACCAGCAGCCAGTTGACCACGCCGTTGTTCCAGTCGAAGAGCCAACGGAACACGGTCACCGAGGCGATCACGGGGGTGGCCCAGGCAAGCAACAGGGTGACCTGCAAGAACACCTTGACCCAGCCGTGCACCACCCGCATGAGCAGCGCTATCCCCAGGCCGATGCCGACAATCAGGAAGGAGGTGACGAGCATGAAGGCCAGCGAGCGCCACAGCACGGCCAACGCCTCGGGGGTTGTAAAGACGTTTACGTAGTTGTCGAGGCCCACCCACTCGGCATCGGCGCCGAACTGCTGGGCGAGACCGAACCCCTGGAACGACGTGACTATCTGCCGGAACAGTGGGTAACCCATGCCGAGCAGCAACACGACAATGGGGGCGCCGATCAGCAGGTAGGGCGCAATCGGGCGGCGACGCTTCCTGATGGGTTGAGGTTGGCGCGAGGCTTCAAGGGCGGTTAGAGGAGGGGCTGCTGTGGACATGACAACTCCGGAATCAACTTCGGTGTCTGCTAAGCGGGGTGTGGGGGCGGCGAGCAATTCCGCCCCCACACCTTAATTTTGGCTAGTTGCCGTTGAGCATCGGGGTGAGGCGGGCGTCGAACTCGGCGGCGATGGCCGCGACGTCACCACCTTCGGCGATGGCCTGGAATAGCTCCTCGTAGACGAACGCGGCCTCGATGGCGGCCCAGCCCGGCGCCGCCGGGGTTAGGCGGGATGCCTGAGCCGTCTCGATCATGGTGCGAGCAAACTTAGAGTCGCCCATCGAGTCGGTGTAGTTGGCGTTGGCCGGGCCGAGGCCGTTCTCGCCGAGCATCCGCTGGTAATCCTCGGAGAAGATGATGCGCAGCAGGTTCTCGGCCAGTTCGGGGTGCTGGGACTGGGCGGAGATGGCCAGGTTCGAGCCACCGGCGAAGACGGGGGCAATGCCACCATCTACGCCCGGCAGGGCGAAGATGTCGAAGGTGTCCTCATCGGCCATGCCGTCGCGGTTACCGTTCTCGTCCAGGTGACCAATCGACCAGCGCGCCCAGCCCGGAGCCATGATGGTGGCAGCCAGCGGCGGGGTGTCGTCGGTGCCGTCGTTCAGGAAGTCCCAGTAGGCCACATCGCGGTCGGTGACGGGCAGGTTGGAGGCGCCAAGGAATAGCTCCTGCCAGGCTTCTAGGCCGGCGATGGTGTTCGGGTCGGACAGCGTAGAGGTCCAGGTGGTGCCCTCAACGGTGGCGAGGTTTCCGCCGTGCGCGAAGATCCAGGAGATACCGTTGCGCCAGTCCTGGCCACCGATGGCGAAGCCGGACTGAGTGGCGGTGGTCAGCGCGATGGCCGACTCGGTGAACTCACCCAGCGTGGTTGGTACGGACAGGCCCGCCTCACCCCAGATGTCGGAGCGGAAGAACATGTAGCGCGAGCCGAAGTAGTACGGCAGGGCGTAGATGCGGCCATCGTAGGTGCCGATCTCCACAAAGGAGGGCAGCAGGTCAGAGCCGCCCAGTTCGGCGAACAGTTCCGGGGAGATTTCCCGGAAGGCGCCTACCGGGGTGAAGGTTGGGGTTTGAGTGTTGCCGATCTCGACCACATCGGGGGTGTTGGCGGCGTCGGGCAGCGCGGTGATGAGCTGCGGCACTAGGTCGCCCCAGCCCTGCTCCTCGATCACCAGGGTGGAACCGGGGTTCTGGGCGGCGAACTCGGCGATCAACCAGTCGCGCAGCTCCTGCGGGGTGTCGTTACCGGCCACCCACATGGTGATGGTGGCGCCTTCGGGCGCTGGCCCTGGATCGGGATCAGGATCGGCGGTCGGGTCCGCCGGAACGGTATCGGTGGGCGCGGGTACATTGGCGCTATCGTCGCCGTTACCGCACGCGGCGAGCGCGAACGCCAAGGTGATCGCCGTAGCCACTGCGGCTGTGAGGCGGGTCCTCTTCATTTTGAGTTTCCTCTCGGGTGTTGATTGGTATTGCTTGATAGAAATCGGTACTGCGTTGGTGGGTTTGGGAGGGTCTGGTTACGACACTCCCAGTTGCGCTTCAAGTACAAGCCCGGCCGCTCCGGTTAATACGATGGAATCACCTAGTTCGGCCATGCGCATCCCGAACCCGGTGGAGGTGGCGGGCATGGTCCGCTCGGTGATGACGGCGAGGGCCTGCTCCCGCAAGCACCCGTCGAGCAGATCAGCGGGGCCGGAGAGCAGAACTTCGGCCAGATTCAACACAGACACCACCGGGGCCAGCACAAGCCCAAGAATCCGGCCAATTTCGCCAAGCTTGTGCTGGGTGGCGTCGGGATCAAGACCTTCGATGGCGCGTCTGAGCGCAGGCTCGGCCAGCACGGTTTCCAGACAGCCGCGACGGCCACACGCGCAAAGGTCGCCATCATCGATCACCGTGACGTGACCGATCTCACCGGCGGCGCCGCGGGAGCCATGAACGCGAGCGCCCTCGAAAACAAGCCCGGCGCCGACACCCTGCTTGACGGTGATGACGAGCATCGAATCGGCGGCCCCGGCGTAGGAATACTCGCCAAGAGCGGCCACATCTGCGTCGTTGCCGACCCGGACGGGTAGCCCGATCCGCTCGGAGAGCAGGGTGGCTAGGGGCAGGTTGTACCAGTCGCGGTTCGGAGCCTCCAGCACACAGCCGTCCGAATCGATGATGCCGGGCGAGCCGATGCCGACGCCGATCACCGGCACGGAGGCGCGGGTCACCAGCTCGCGAACGAACTGTTCGATGAGATCGACGCATGCATCGCCGCTACAGTCGGTAGCGTCGGCGGTGTGGCTGGCTATCTTCCGGCCGCTGAGGGTGAGTACCGCGCCGCGCATAACCGCATCGGAGGAGAGGTCAACGGCGACGATGGCGAACGCCTCGGTCTGCATCCCGACCAAGATGGCGGGTTTGCCGACCCCGCCGCGCTGCATCCCCATCTCTTCGACCAGCCCCTCTTCGAGCAGCCCGGCAACGAGATCGGAAATGGTGACGCGGGTTAAGCCGGTGGCACGGGCGAGAGCAGCGCGGGAGGTGGGGCCGTCGTGAAAGAGTCGGCCAAGCACCAAGGAACGATTGTGCGCCCGCTGATGCTGGGGCAGCACCTTGCCCGTGGGGCGGAGGCTTGACCCGCGCCCCCGCCGCGTTGCGCCGGACAGGACTGTCGTTGTCATGTTCGTTAGTAAACCTCACTAACGAACTTTTGGCAAACGCAACCCTTCGGCCGTTATCAAACCGTGTTGTGGGTGTGCCTCGCACCTGCGAAGATACAGCGAAGCGGCCTCCGGAAACTTCCGAAGACCGCTCTCCTCTGCACCCCGTGTTCCTCGCGCTGCGCGCTCGCCAACGGGTTACTTTCGCTCGGACGCCGAACGAGCAAGCTCGCTCGCGTCCTTACCCAAGTACCCCGTACGGGATTTGAACCCGTGTTACCGGCGTGAGAGGCCGGCGTCCTAGGCCGCTAGACGAACGGGGCTAGCGTATGCCGGTTCAAGAACCGGCGACAGAGAACACTACCAGAGCATCAGCCATACCGATAACCGCTGGTCACTGCGCTGGGGTACCAGGACTCGAACCTAGACTAAATGAACCAGAATCACTCGTGCTGCCAATTACACCATACCCCAAGGTCACACGGTCAGGCGATTACCCGCCAAACCGGCGCCGGGCTACTTTACCCGACCCTGCGCCACAGCGGCAAACGCACTGGGAAACAACTAGGCTGTGCCTCGTGAATCTTCCCGCTCCCGGCTCCTCGCCGATCCGCGTCCGCTTTGCCCCCTCCCCCACCGGAATGTTCCACGTCGGTGGCGCCCGCTCTGCGCTGTTCAACTGGGCCGTCGCCAAACGCGCTGGCGGCACGTTCGTCCTCCGCATTGAGGACACCGACGCCGCCCGCAACAAGCCCGAGTGGACTTCTGGCATCCTCACCGCGATGGCATCACTTGGGATGCACGCCGAAGACCCAACCTTTGAGGGACCCTATTTCCAGAGCGCGAATGCGTCGCTGCACACCGAGGCCGCTCAGCGTCTTTACACGCAAGGCGCCGCGTACTACTGCGATTGCACGCGCGAGGATGTGGCCGCCCGTACGGCGAACGCGCAAACCGGCTATGACGGTCATTGCCGCGAGCGCGGCCTGGCTTACGCGGCGGGCCGGGCGCTGCGGTTCCGCACCCCGGATGAGGGCGAAACGCAGGTGATAGACCTGATCCGCGGTAACCCCACCTTCCTCAACGCCGTGCTGGAGGATTTCGTGATCGCCCGCGGCGATGGTTCGGCGGTGTTCCTGCTGGCCAACGTTGTTGATGACATCTCGATGCGAATCACTCACGTTATTCGCGGCGAGGAACACCTGCCGAACACGCCCAAGCAACAGTTGATGTGGCGGGCGCTCGGGGTGGAGCCGCCGACCTGGGCGCACTTGCCCGTCATCGTCAACGAGAGGCGGCAGAAGCTCTCCAAGCGCCGCGACAAGGTGGCCCTAGAGGACTTCCTCGCCGATGGCATTCTGCCCGATGCGATGGTGAACTACCTGATGCTGCTGGGCTGGTCGCCAGGAAACGATGAGGAGATTTTGCCGTTTGAGACGCTGATCGAGCGCTTCGACATCGCCGGGGTGAACTCTGCCTCGGCATTCTTTGACGTCAAGAAGCTCACCAGCTTCAACGGCGAGTACATCCGAGCCATGTCCACCCAGGAGTTCATCAAGGCGTGCGGCCCGTGGCTGGTCGCGCCTCATGCCCCGTGGACGCCGGAGCAGTTCGATGAGGCCGCGTTTGCCGCCATCGCACCGCACGCGCAATCCCGCCTAGCCCTGTTGAGTGACATCACGAACAACGTGGACTTCCTGTTCCTTGATGCTCCGGTGGATGATGCGGCGTCCTGGGATAAGGCGATGAAGGAACCGGCGCCTGCCCTGCTGGCCGATGTCCGCACCGCGCTGGCCGGGCTGGAAACGTGGCAGGCCGAACCGCTAAAGGAGCTGGTCACAGAGGTGGGCGCCGCGCACGGCCTAAAGCTGGGCAAGGCACAAGCCCCCGTCCGCGTCGCCACAACGGGCCGCACCGTTGGCCTGCCACTATTCGAGTCGCTGGAGGTACTGGGCCGCGAACGCGCCCTAACCCGCATCGACGCAGCCCTCACGAAGCTTTCCGCCTAACGCTCAATCCCATCAGGCTCGATCTCTCCCGTGACTTAGTGTCAGTAACTGTCAAATTTGCTACAGTGAACGCATGAGTACGATCATCTTGACCCCAGAAACCAGCGAAGAGTCGTTCCTCAACTTCATCCGCGAGCGGCTTGCCGCAGGTCAACGCGTGCAGGTGAC
Source organism: Promicromonosporaceae bacterium (assembly GCA_009780755.1). Lineage (GTDB taxonomy): Bacteria > Actinomycetota > Actinomycetes > Actinomycetales > Cellulomonadaceae > Xylanimonas. The sequence goes on from WQZL01000116.1 coordinate 7,336, forward strand.
CGCAACTGAGCCATTCTTGACCCCCCAAGAAATGGCCGATGAACTCGACGTATCCCGCGCGTTCATAATGAATAAGATCAAAGCTGGTGACATCGCCAGCACCCGACGCGGCAGTCGACACCGCATATCGACCAGCGAAGTTGACAGGTTTCGGCGAAGCTACTTCTCGCTATCCGCGCAACTGCTCGGCCAGGACCTCTAGTGACTCTCGCCTTCGTGGACGCTAATGTGCTGGCGGCGCCCGTACCTCGCAGCCTGCTCTATATGGCCCGCACCCGCGTCGCCTCACAATACCGACTGACATTCAGCCCGCTTGCTGAACTCGAGGCGGAGCGCCACCAACTCCCGGAGGCGATCAAGGTCTCCGAGCTGCGACAGCGTCTAGCCTGGAATCAATGCGTCGACGTCACCGAGGTGAAGGCGCTGGGACTCATCGACACCCACCCCAAGGATCAAGCAATCCTTGCCGCAGCAGTCAGTTGTGGCGCGCGTGTCATGTCTCAGGACTTCCCTGACGGTTGTGTGTCAGGACATTGCTGACGTTTGGTGTGTCAGGACATTGCTGACAGTTGGTGTTGTTTGAGGTGGTTGATGCCGAGGTATCGGGTGCC
>WQZL01000117.1 GCA_009780755.1 Promicromonosporaceae bacterium
ACCTTTCGGCCACACCCGGCGATTACGAGATGTCATTGGTTGACGGCGTGGTGGAGCAGGTGATCCGTCCCACCGGTCTGGTCGATCCCGAGATCGTGGTTAAGCCCACCACCGGTCAGATCGATGACCTGTTGGGTGAAATTCGCGACCGCGTTGAACGTGACGAGCGCGTGCTGGTTACCACTCTGACCAAGAAGATGGCCGAAGACCTCACCGACTACTTCTTGGAGAAGGGCATTAAGGTGCAATACCTGCACTCCGATGTGGATACGCTGCGTCGGGTCGAGCTGCTGCGCGAATTGCGGTTGGGGAAGTTCGACGTGTTGGTGGGCATTAACCTGCTGCGTGAGGGTCTGGACCTGCCCGAAGTTTCCTTGGTGGCGATTCTTGACGCGGACAAAGAGGGGTTCTTGCGGTCGGCTCGCTCGCTTATTCAGACCATCGGTCGCGCGGCGCGTAACGTCTCGGGCCAGGTGCACATGTACGCCGACAAGGTCACCCCGGCCATGCGGACCGCCCTTGACGAAACCAACCGACGCCGCGAAAAGCAGATTGCATACAACACCGAGATGGGCATCGATCCCACTCCGCTGCGCAAGAAGATCGCAGATGTGACCGACATGCTTGCCCGCGAAGACCTAGATACGCAGGAGCTGTTGGCTGGCGGCTACCGACAGCCCGGCGGCAAAACAAAAAAGCAGGCGGATAAGCCCGCCGCCAAACGCCTGGCCGCCGGCGGTGAGGCTCAACTGCTCGAAGAAATCGCCGAACTTACCGCCCAGATGCGCGCCGCCGCCGACGAACTGCAATTCGAGCTGGCCGCCCGCATCCGCGACGAAGTATCCGACCTCAAAAAAGAACTCCGCCAACTGAGGGCAGCCACCGCCTAAACCTCCCCCGTTTCGGGCCGACGATTCGCATGGGTCGGCAGTTTCACGCCGAGTCGGCAGTTCAAAGTGCCGAATCGACGTGAAACTGCCGACTTGTCGCAGCACCGTAGGCTTGGGGTGTGGCCCAAAAACCGCTTGCCCCGTTTCCGCACCCCTCTGGCGCTATACCGCCTGCACTTCCAGCCGACCGCGTGCCGCGACATGTTGCCGTTGTGATGGATGGGAATGGGCGCTGGGCCAACCAGCGGGGACTCAGCCGCATTGAGGGGCACAAGCGGGGGGAAGCCGCGCTGCTCGATGTGGTGGCCGGGGCCATCGAAATCGGGGTAACCCACATCAGCGCTTACGCCTTTTCCACCGAGAATTGGAAGCGGTCGCCCGAGGAGGTGCGGTTTTTGATGGGGTTTAGCCGTGACGTGCTACGCGCTCGCCGCGATGAACTCAACTCCTGGGGCGTGCGCGTGCGCTGGGCCGGTCGCCGCCCGCGTCTATGGGGATCGGTGATCCGGGAACTTGAAGAGGCCGAGCAATTGACCCGCAGCAACGAGGTATGCACGCTCACGATGTGCGTCAACTATGGTGGCCGGGCCGAGATCGCCGATGCGGCCGCCGCCATCGCTCGCGAGGTCGCCGCCGGACGCCTCAACCCGAACCGCATCACTGAGAAGACCGTCGCCAAGCATCTGGACGAACCCGACCTGCCCGACGTTGACCTGTTTCTGCGCACCTCGGGGGAGCAGCGCATCTCCAACTTCCTGCTGTGGCAATCCGCCTACGCCGAAATGATGTTCCTGCCCGAGCTGTGGCCCGACGTGGACCGTCGCCACCTGTGGGCGGCCTGCGCGGCCTACGCCAACCGTGATCGTCGCCTGGGCGCCGCCGTCGATGCGCCGATGCCAGCCACCATCGGCGTGTGACGTAAATCACAAGGCGAGGATGTGACAAAGTGGCGGTTGGAAACGATGTATCAGGTGACCGCACCTTCCAACCTCTAAGGAGTTTTCATGTCTCGTCCCTTCAAGATCCTTGCCGCCGCTGCTGCGGCCCTCGCCCTCACCCTCGCTGGCTGCTCCAGCGACTCCGACAACGACGCAGATGTGCCAGATGTCGTGGACACGCCCGCCGGCACGCCCGATGACAATGGCTCCGAGACCAGCGACATTCTCGTGGTTGAAAATGGCCTAGTCGTCAACGGACAGTTCGTTGATGCGGTCGTGCTTCAGGTGGGCGCCGACGAAATTTGGCCCAACTACGCGCCAATCTTCGCGGTTGCCGAAGCGTTGGGCCTTGCCCCCGATTCCTTTGAGGCCGCAGTCGGGGTCGATGGGGTAATCGAACACGAGGGCATCTTGTACGGATCGCTGGCATTCTTCCGCGATACATTCGGCGTCGCGGCCTTCTCCTCCGCCGGGGAGATTCACATCGGTAGCGGCGAAGACGAGATGTAGCCTCGCCCCTACGGCACCTCAGGACGTCCCAAGGTTCAGCCGCCGGAACGACAAGCCTCGCAGATGCCCCACAGCTCGATGGTGTGGCTGATGTCGGTGAAGCAGTGACCCTGCCCGATCATCGCCGTCCACGCCTCGACTGTGGGGCCATCTATTTCTACTGTGTGACCACATTGGCGACATACCAGGTGATGGTGGTGCTTGCGGGAGGTGCACCAGCGATACAGCGCCTCGCCATCCTCGGCCCGGAGTACGTCCACGTCGCGGCTCTCCGCCAGGGTTTGCAGCGTGCGGTACACGGTGGCTAAGCCCACGGCCTCACCCTGCTCCCGCAGCACGTCATGTAGCTGCTGGGCACTGCGGAACTCGCCGATCTCCTGAAGCACGGAGACGACGGCAGCGCGCTGTTTGGTCATGCGGACGGGGGAGTTCACGTTGCACACTCCTTGGTTTCGGCGGCGCTGGCAGGCTCCACCGGCATCGGGGGCAGACACAGGTCGTCTGGTATGTCGGGGTGTGGGTCGCGGGTATATACGTCGGCGGCCTGACGACGATGCAAGATTGGTCGAATCAACGCGGCCAGCAGGTAGACGCCAATAGCGAGGACAACGATCATTGCGCCGGGAGAGACGTTGTGCCAGTAGGTGATGGACAGTCCGGCGATGCAGACCACCACGCCAATACCGCAGGCCAGCCACATGGTGCGGCGGAAGGAGTGCGTGAGTAGCTGGGCCACGGCCACGGGCACGATCATCAGCGCGGAGACCAACAGCAGCCCCACCACGCGCATGGCCACGGTTACAGTCAGGGCCGAAACGATGGCAACCGCCATGTTGAGCAGCCACACGGGCATTCCGGAGGCGATGGAAAACTCCTCATCATGGGAGACCGCAAACAGGGCCGTACGTAGCCCCAGCCCGACGGCCAGGATGACGGAAGAGAGCGCGAGAGTTAGCCATAGGTCGGTGGGGGAGACCGTGGAGATGGAGCCGAACAGATACTGCATCAAGTTGGCCGAACCGCCACCCGCCGACTGGATGATTAGCAGACCACCGGCCACACCGCCATAGAACATGAGCGCGAGCGCCAGGTCACCAGAGGTGCGGCCACGCCGCCGCACCACCTCGATCAACACGGAGCCGATCACGGCGACCACCACCGCGCCAGGCACGGTGAGCGCGTCTACGGGGCGTAGGCCCATCGCGGAGCCAATCACCCAACCCAGGGCCACGCCGGTCAGTGCGATGTGGCCAATGCCATCACCGAGCAGGGAGAGGCGACGCTGCACCAGATACGTGCCGATGATGGGGGCGGTTACGCCCACCATCAGCGCCGCGAGCAGCGCCCGCTGCATGAGCGGGTCGGTGAACATGTAGGAGAGTTCGCTATACATCGCTGCGCCCACCTTCGGTCTTAGGGTGATAGGTCAGCGCCTCGGAGGCGTGGTCGAGGCCAATCAGGCCGGAGAGATGTGGCTTGAACTCGTCGATCTGGGGGGTGTGCAAATGAACATGCCCAGGGGTGTCATGGCCGGGATGAGCCTGCGGTGGCTCGCCATCGTGAACCTTCTGGCCATGCCTGAGTACCACCGCCCTGGTAATTAGGGGGGCGAGCGACCCGAGTTCGTGGAGTACCACCAACACGGTGCGACCCTGGCTCACCAGAGTGTGCATGGTGATGGCGAACTGCTCCTGACTTTGATGATCCACCCCGGCAACAGGCTCATCGAGTACCAGCAACTCGGGATTGCGGACCAGGGCGCGGGCGATGAGGACGCGCTGTTGTTGGCCGCCGCTTAGGTGATTGGTGGCGGCGTGGCAGCGATCGGCAAGCCCTACTTGCTCCAGGGCATCGTGTACCTGTTGCCGCCAGCCGCGCGGCAGGCGCAGGCGACCCTTGCCGAGTAGGCCCGCGGCAACCACCTCCTGGGCGGTAGCGGGCAGGCCTCCGGCGGCGGAGACTCGTTGAGGGACGTAGCCGATCTGGTGGGCATCGGGCAGGGAGACCGTGCCGCCCGACATCGGAACTATGCCGAGCAGCGCCCGAATGAGGGTTGATTTTCCGGAGCCGTTGGCGCCGAGCAGGGCAACCACTTCGCCCTTGCAGACGGTCAGGTCGATACCGCGTAGCACGTGGAAGGTGCCGAAGCGGACGTGGATGCCGGTGGCCTGGATGACGACGGCGCCCATTGGCGGTTGGTTGGTCAAGGTTTCCTCGATACGCAGACGTATGACTAAGGCTCTCGCTGAGGCGTGCCGCCCCGACGAGAGCCTAGTCGTAAATGGCTCTTGTTACCCGACGTTTAGACCCTCGGTTAGCGCGACCAGGTTGGCGCGCATGATCGAGAAGTAGTCATCGCCGTTGTCGAGTGACTGTTGGGTTAGACCCTCCAGGGTATCAAGCAGGCGAATCTCGATGTCAAGATCGCGAGCCAGGGTCTCCATGACGGCTGGCGAAACCAGCGTCTCGTAGAACAGCGTGGTGACGTTGTGCCGCTCGGCGATCTCGCGGATTTCCCGCATCCGAGCCGGGGAGGGTTCGAGGTCGTGGTCGATGCCGGTGACGCCGATCTGCTCTAGGCCGTAGCGGTGGGCCAGGTAGCCAAACGCGGTGTGGTTGGTGATTAGCTTGGCGCCCTCGAATGGGGTCAAGGCCGTCGTGAACTCGGCATCCAGGATGTGCAGGCGCTCGACCAGGTAGGCGGCGTTGGCGGCAAATACTTCGGCATTCTCCGGGGCCACGGCGCTCAGGGCGGCGGCGACAGGCTCGGCCAATTGGGCTAGCAGTGTCGGATCCAGCCAGAAGTGCGGATCTAGGCCACCCATGTCGTGGTCGTGAGAGTGGCTGTGAGAGTGGCTGTGGTCGTGATCGTGGCTGTGGTCGTGATCCTCGACATGGTCATGACTGTGGTCGTGGGAGTGACCGTGGTCATGGTCATGGTCATGGTCATGGTCATGGTCGTGCGAGTGGTCGTGGTCTGCGCAGTCGTGCCCGCCGGTTGCCGAAGCCGGGAGTAGCTTCACGAAGTCGGCTGCGTTTATGACGTTTTCGGGCTGGCGCTGCTCGATGGCCTGGTCAACTGCGGCCTGGAAACCCGATAGAAATATCACCAGGTCAGCGTCACCGATCACGCGGGTAGCCGCGAGGGAAAGTTCGAGGTGGTGTGGGTCGGCGGCGGGGGGAGTCAGGTTGGAAACGTTGACCAGATCGCCGCCCACTTGCTCGGCCACGAACTGTAGCGGGTAAAAGGAGGCCACAACGTTTAGTGGTGTCGCGAGGCTGGGAACCTCGGGAGTGTCAGGGGTGGCATAAGCCTCCTGAGCGTCTGCTGCTCCGCCGCAGGCGGTCAGGGTGAGGGAACCTAGGGCGGCGGCCGCAGCGACGGCAGCCAGTCTCTTAATGCTCATGAGAATCATTCTCGCCGCTATTGAGAATCATTGTCAACTCCCGTCTGGTCGTGTCATCCCCTCCCGCCTGTACGGCAGTTCGCCGTGGTGTTCGGCACAACGTGGTGTCGAACGCGGGGGCAAGTTGCCGAACGGACGCTGCTATTGACGCGAGAGCGCCGACGATGAGGGAGAATCATCCTCGTGACTGAGCAGATGAACGTCGAATCCTTCAACCTCGACCACCGGTTGGTGCGGGCGCCCTACGTGCGGCTGGCTGATCGCAAGGTACTCCCCAAGGGGGATGTGCTGGTCAAGTACGACGTGCGGTTCACCCAGCCGAACGTCGCCTTCCTAGAGATGCCAACCGTTCACTCCCTTGAACACCTCTTTGCCGAGAACTCCCGCAACCACTCGGACGCGGTGGTGGATTTCTCGCCGATGGGCTGCCAGACCGGCTTCTACCTGATTTTGTTCGGAGAGCCGGAGTATGACGATGTACTCGCGCTGATCGAGGCCACCTGCCGCGATATCATGACCGCAACCGAGGTGCCCGCCGCCAACGAGGTGCAGTGCGGCTGGGGCGCCAACCACGCCCTCGAAGGCGCGCAGGCCGCTGTCGCCGACTTCCTGGCGAGGCGCGGTGAGTGGGCGCAGGTAGCAGCATGAACCTTCGGTCGTGTCCGGCTGCACCGGTGATGATTGTCGTCGCCATGCCCGAGGAGGCAGCGCCGTTTTTGGGTATGGATCCAGCAGGGGGCCAAGACCGGCCATACATCAAGGCAGGCGCCACGGTACATCGGCTCACAATTTGCGGACGCAGCGTGATGCTGGTGCAAAGCGGCGTCGGGCTGGTTAATGCGGCTATCGCCGCCACTGTGACCGCTGAGCCGTATCTAGCCCCAGAAACTCGACTGGCCGCTATCATCAGCGCAGGTACGGCTGGGGGCCTCGGCGTGGGCATTCGGGTGGGCGACGTTGTTGTTGGCGAGACCTACCGCTACACCGATGCTGACACCCAGGTATTCGGCTACGCCCTCGGGCAGATTCCCAGTATGCCCGCAGCATATTGCGCAGATGAGGCGCTCATGGCGGCGGCACGGGGCGCGGGCGTACTCAGTTTCCCCGACGCGAGGGTGCATATCGGCCCGATGGTCTCAGGTGATTCCTTCGTCGCCGGTGACATTGCAACAGCCGTCCGCGCGAACTTCCCAGACGCGCTCTCGGTGGACATGGAATCGACCGCGCTGGCCCAGACGGCCTACCGGCTCGGCGTGCCCTTCCTATCGGTGCGGGGCATCAGCGACCTAGTTGACGCGGGCGAGTTCGCTGACCGGGTAACCGACGCCGCCACCCGCAGCGCCACCATCGTCGCCGAAATCCTACGCAGCCCCGCCCCTTGAAGTTAGCCAGCGGGTGGCTTCGCGGGGTGTTCGTAGCTGGATCACCCGCGAATCAACCTCGGCCAGCGCCCGGTATCGCTTCTGGTTGGTGTCGTGTTCCGTCCAGGACCAGCGGACGATGTTTTCTTCCGGGTTACGTTTGAACAGGTTTGTCAGGCGTTCTCGATTCCCGTGCCAAATATCACGTCGGGTCAGCCCGCGCGCCAGCGTGCGGCGAATTACCCGCGGCATGATTACGCGGCGCGGAAAGTCGAGCCAAACAATCGCGTCGGCATCACCAAACGGATCGCCAAGCGCGCTTAGTCGGTTGTTCCAGTTTCCGCAGGCCACCCAGCCCTTAATGGCGGGGCCGGAAAGCAATGCGTCCAATCTCTGTTGTACATCGGCATCCTCACGAAACTGCCAACCCTCGGCCCAGAACACCTCATCGAGTTCAATGTGCGGCACGCCTAGCCGCCTAGCCAACTTCCCAGCGAACGTCGTCTTTCCCGAACCGGAATTACCCACTACTCGAACGCGGCGAAGAGATGAGAGATTGCTGGTCACTGGCCGATGGTACTACCTGCCGATGGTGTTTAGGATTATGGGGTGATTGAGATTCCGCCTGGCTTGGCCGTTGCTGCTGAGCGAGGGGAAGGGTGGGCGCGCTGGCTGGAGGCTTTGCCCCGGCTGGGCAACGAATTGCTGGCGGAGTGGAATCTCACGCCCACTGGCCCCCTGTGGCACGGCTACTGTTCACTGGTACTCGCGGTCATAACCGAGGATGACACCCCCGCCGCGCTAAAGATCACCTACGACGGCGATATCGAATCC
>WQZL01000118.1 GCA_009780755.1 Promicromonosporaceae bacterium
CTGGGTGACGGTGTAAATCGGGGTGCTATCAGACATCAGCACCTCCCCGGTAAGGATCTTCTCTAGGTTCTGCGACTTTGCTCCGCTTCGCGCAGAACGACGTAATAGACGAGCGACGTGTCGAAACCACTTCATCACCTCACGGCTTGGATCGCCAAATCGGCACGGGGGTTGTCATCGCCTAGTTCGGCGGCGAAGGCTTCGAGAGCCTGCTTTGCCTTGCGGGTGAGCTTATTCGGCACCGCAATCTGTACGGTCATCAGCAAGTCGCCCGCCGCCTTCTTACCCGAGGCGGGAACACCGCGACCCTTGACCCGCAACACCCGACCCGATGGCGTACCCGCAGGCACCTTAACGGTGACCTGATCGCCATCAATGGTGGGCACCTCCACCTGCGCGCCCTGCACGGCCTCCAGATAAGAGACGGGCAAGTTCATCCGCAGGTTGCGGCCATCCATCGTGAACACCGGATGCTTGTCAACATGGACAGACAACACCAGATCGCCCGCCTCGCCGCCGCTTACGCCGGGACGACCCTTGCCGGGGATGCGCAGCTTCTTGCCGTCGGCCACGCCCGCCGGAATGCGGGTCTTAACCTTTCGGCCATCCAAGCCGAGTTCAACCTCCTGACCGCGCACGGCGTCGCGGAAGCTCAGCGTGTAGGCGGCAGAAATATCGGCGCCACGCTGCGGACGCTGGAACCCGCGGCCACCGCCGAAGCCTCCAAAACCACCACCCCCGCCGCCCATCATCTGGGCGAGCAGGTCGTTGATGTCGGCATCTCCCGTGTTCGTCTGGAACGTGGTGCGGCCACCGCCGCCGAACATTCCGCCGAACATGTCCTGGAAGCCTCCAGGGCCACCCGCGGTAAAACGAGCGCCACCCGAACCCATCGCGCGAATGGCGTCGTATTGCTTACGCTGCTCAGCATCCGAGATGACGGCGTACGCCTCCCCGATCTCCTTGAACTTGGTCTCCGCTTGTCCATCACCGGGATTCTGATCGGGATGGTACTTGCGGGCTAGCTTGCGATACGCCTTCTTGATCGCGGCGTCGTCGGCATCCTTGGGGACGCCAAGAGTGGCGTAAAAGTCCTTTGCCAGCCAATCCTGACCGGTCATGGCGCCTCCTTCTTCATCTAGGGTTGTACGTCATTGCTGTGCGAGCGGAGCGAGTCGCAGAACCTAGTTCCAGCGATTGACTCGTAACTCTAGGTCCTGCGACTGCGCTCGCTGCGCTCTCTCCGCGCAGGATGACGGGGTGGGGTTACTCCGGGCCGACGGTGCCGACGCGAGCGGCGCGGATTACTCGCTCGCCGAGGCGGTAGCCCGGCTCGATCACCAGGTCGATGGTCTGCTCGGCGGCTGCCTCGTCGGCGCGGTGCATCAGGGCGTCGTGCAAGGTTGGGTCGAAGAGTTCCCCTGCCGCGCCATAGCGCTCGATACCGAACTTGTTAAGCGAGGCGTCGATCTTCTCGGCGATAGCGGCCATCGGACCGGTCAGTTCATCGTGCGTGCGAGCGCGCTCGATATCGTCAAGCACGGGCAGCAACGCGGTGAGTACATCCTCAACGCCCCGACCGCGCGCGGCCTCCTGATCGCGGATGGCCCGGTTGCGGTAGTTGGTAAACGATGCCCGCTCCCGCTGAAGGGAGTCGAGATGCGCATCGCGCTCGGCTCTCACCGCGGCGAGATCCTGCGGGTCATCCAGCGACAACCCGGACATGGCCTCGTTTACCGCGTCGGCGAGGGCCGGGTCCGGCGACCCTGCTGCTTCTTCGTCGCTCCGCGCAGGCTGGTGGGAGGAGGTGGTTGTGGCGGAATCGAGCGGCTCAACCACCGAGCTGTCGCGAGTCACCTTGCGCTTATCGGTGAACTGGAATGACGGGGAAGCCCCCTCGCCGTCTGGCGAGGGGGTCTCCGGCGTGTTTGGCGCGGTCACTTTTCGTCATCCACGATCTCGGCGTCAACCACGTCCTCGTCGGATGCGGCGTCGTCGGCGGTGGCACCCTCGAAGGGGTTGCTCTCACCGGTGGCACCCTCGGCCTGTTCGGCGGCGTACAGCGCCTGGCCGATCTTCTGCGAGGAGGCGACCAGCTTGTCGAATGCGGTCTTGACCTCGTCGGTGTTGCCCTCAGATTCGAGTGCCTTCTTCACGTCAGCCACGTCGGCCTCCACCTCGGTGACCACATCGGCGGGCAGCTTATCGCGGTTGTCGGCGATCTGCTTGTCCATCGAATACGCGAACGCCTCGGCCTGGTTGCGGGTCTCGGCCTCCGCCCGACGCAACTTGTCCTCCTCGGCGTGTTCCTCGGCGTCCTTAATCATGCGGTCGATATCTTCCTTCGGGATGGCCGAGCCGCCCGTGATGGTCATCGACTGCTCCTTGCCGGTGCCGCGATCCTTGGCCGAGACGTGCACGATGCCGTTGGCGTCGATGTCGAAGGTGACCTCGATCTGCGGTAGCCCGCGCGGGGCCGGGGCGATGCCCATCAGTTCGAACACGCCGAGCGGCTTGTTATCGCGCGTGAAGTCACGCTCGCCTTGGAACACCTGAATCGCCACGGAGGGCTGGTTGTCCTCGGCGGTGGAGAACACCTCGGAACGCTTGGTGGGAATGGCCGTGTTTCGCTCGATGAGCTTGGTCATCACGCCCCCCTTGGTTTCGATGCCCAGCGAGAGCGGGGTCACATCGATCAGCAGCACGTCCTTGCGGTCGCCCATCAGCACGCCCGCCTGGATGGCAGCGCCGACGGCCACCACCTCGTCCGGGTTCACGCCCTTGTTCGGCTCCTTGCCACCGGTCATCTCCCGGACGATGTCCGCCACGGCGGGCATGCGGGTCGAGCCGCCGACGAGTACCACGTGGTCGATTTCCGACAGGGAGATGCCCGCGTCGCGGATCACGTTGTTGAATGGCACCTTGACGCGATCTAGCAGGTCGGCGGTCATCTGCTCGAACTGGGCGCGGGTCAGCTTCTCGTCCAGGTGGATGGGGCCGTTCTCTGTCATCGACAGGTACTGCATGGAGATGGTGGTGGAGGTGGCCGAGGAGAGTTCCTTCTTGGCCTGCTCGGCGGCCTCGCGTAGACGTTGTAGCGCGATCTTGTCCTTAGAAAGATCGACACCGCCGGCGTTCTTGACCTGCTTGATTAGGTGTTCGACGATGCGGTTGTCCCAGTCGTCGCCGCCCAGGCGGTTATCACCGGAGGTGGCGCGCACCTGAATGGTGGCAAAGCCATCGCTTTCATCCTTGCCTACTTCCAGCAGGGAGACGTCGAAGGTGCCGCCGCCGAGGTCGAAGACGAGGATCAGCTCGTCCTCTTTGCCCTTGTCAAGACCGTAGGCCAGCGCGGCGGCCGTCGGCTCGTTGATGATGCGCAGCACGTTGAGGCCCGCGATCTTGCCGGCGTCCGTGGTGGCCTGCCGCTCGGCGTCGTTGAAGTAGGCCGGAACGGTGATGACGGCATCGGTGACAGGCGCGCCCAGGTACTCCTCGGCGTCGCGCTTGAGCTTGCCGAGGATGCGGGCGCTGATCTCCTGAGCGGTGTATTTCTTGTCGTCGATGGTCACGGACCAGTCGGTGCCCATGTGACGCTTGACCGAGGAGATGGTGCGGTCAACATTGGTGACGGCCTGCCGCTTGGCTACCTCACCTACCAGCACGTCGCCCGCCTTGGAGAAGGCGACGACGGACGGGGTGGTGCGGGCGCCTTCGGCATTGGCGATGACGACCGGTTCGCCGCCTTCGAGGACGGTGACTACGGAGTTGGTGGTGCCAAGGTCGATGCCTACTGCACGGGACATAAGGGGTTCCTCCTGGTGTTTGATCTGGGTCCGGCGGTTTCGCGCAGGATGCGGGTAAGCCCGCAGTTGAGTCAATGAGACTCAATCTACAGGTTGAGTCGCCTCGACGCAACCCCGAAACGCAGAAAGTTGAGTCGATGCCGCTCAAGTCAGACTTTGGTGAAACGCTGGAGGCGCGCGGACGAAGCCCGGACGCGAACAAGACGTGACGGTTTTGGGTGTTGGGATGCGCCAAATGTGTCAATCCCCTATTCGGGGGACTACCCTTCTCTGGTGCCCGCAGCGGAGCGTGTTCTCAACATCCATGTAGTCGCCGATTCCACCGGCGACACTGGAGCGCGCGTTGCGCGCGCCATCGCCGCTCAATACCCGGGCCTAGCCGTCAACGTTATTCGTCATCCCCGCATCTGTGATCTGCGCGGCGCCGAGTGTTTCCTGGCTCAGCTGGCCGAGGCGTCAGATGACGCCATAGTGTTCTGCACCATCGTCAACACCGAGCTGCATGAGCGCATCGAGGACGCGTGCCGAAAGCTAGGTGTGCCTTTCGCCGACCTGATGTCACCAGCCATTGATGCCGTGATCGAGCGCACGGGCCTGCATCCGGTTCGCCTGGTGCAGCCCGTGGGTTTGGCCGCCGACTATTTTGAGCGCATCCACGCTATGGAGTTTGCCCTGGCCAATGATGACGGTAACCTCACCGATTCCCTGTCCGAAGCCCAGGTGGTGCTGGTCGGCGCCTCTCGCACGGGCAAGACGCCGCTATCGATGTACCTGGGCTATCTCGGCTACCCGACGGCCAACGTGCCCCTTGTAACGGGGGTGGCTCCACCGCCGGAGTTATTCGAGTGTCAGCCGTGGAAGATAGTGGGGCTTACCATCGATCCGCAGCGGCTACAGGGCATCCGCGAGCGGCGCGTCAAATCGATGGGCGCGGCGCAGCACAAGGATGGTCGCCTGGGCGGCTACGCCGATCTGGCTAAGATTTACGATGAACTAGACGCGGTGGCGCGCATTCAACGGCGCCTAAAATGTCCCGTGATAGACACGACTTCCCTCGCTTTAGAGGAAGCAGCGGGCCGAGTAATCGAGCTCGTAACCGCAAGACGACGGGCCTATGGTGTGCCCGCCGACCCGCCTGGCCCATATGTGGAAGGACCATAAGTAATGACTGACCGGCTCGTATTCGATTTTGCCGAGGGTAATGCGACGCAGCGCGCCCTGCTCGGTGGTAAGGGTGCCAACCTCGCCGAGATGATGAACATCGGGGTGAACGTACCCGACGGTTTCACCGTCGCCACCGGTGCCTGCGTACAGGCCATGAATGCCGACGGCCAATGGCCCGCCGACCTGTGGCCACAGATCGTGGATCGCCTCAACGCCCTAGAGGAGCGCACGGGCCGCAAGCTCGGCGGTGCCGAGCGTCCGCTGCTGCTCTCGGTTCGTTCCGGCTCCGTGTTCTCCATGCCCGGCATGATGGACACCATCCTCAACCTCGGCATCGGGGATGTCGCCGCCGCCGCGCTGGCCGCCGAAACCGGCAACGAGCGCTTCGCGTGGGACTCCTACCGTCGCTTCCTGCAAATGTACGGTTCCGTAGTTGAAGAGGTGCCGCACCACGTCTTCGAGGACGAGCTGGCGGCGCTGAAGGCCCGCCGGGGCACCACCCTGGATGCCGATCTCACCGCCGACGACCTCAAGGAACTTGTTGCCACGTACAAGCGCGTCGCCCGCGAAAATGGCGCCGAGCTTACCGATGACCCGCGCGAGCAGCTGCGCCGCTCCGTGGAGGCCGTGTTCAAGTCGTGGAACAACCCGCGCGCCTGCATCTACCGTGACCTGCACTCCCTGCCGCACGATGTTGGCACCGCCGTGAACATCCAACAGATGGTGTTCGGTAACCGCGGGGAAACCTCCGCCACCGGCGTCGCCTTCACCCGCAACCCTGCCACCGGCGCCAAGGAGCTGTATGGCGAGTTCCTGGTCAACGCGCAGGGCGAGGATGTCGTGGCCGGCATTCGCACCCCGAACCAGCTGGTCGAGCTGAAGGATGTGCTGCCGGAGGCGTACCAGGAGTTCATCGACAACATGAATCGCCTAGAGGCGCACTACGGCGACATGCAGGACATCGAGTTCACCATTGAGGACAAGCGCCTGTACATTCTGCAAACCCGCTCCGGCAAGCGCACCGCCGCCGCCGCCCTGAAGATCGCCCGCGACATGGTTGATGAGGGTGTCATCACTCGGGAGGATGCGCTGCGCCGCATCGAGCCAGCTCAGCTAGATCAGCTGCTACACCCGGGCATCGACCCGGCACACACCGCCACGCCGATCACCAAGGGCTTGAACGCCTCGCCGGGTGCCGCCGTGGGTCGCGTTTGCTTCGACGCCGACCAGGCCGACGAGCGTGGTCGCGCGGGGGAGGCCGTAGTGCTGGTGCGTTGGGAGACCACGCCGGAAGACATTCACGGCCTGATCGCTTCTCAGGGTGTACTCACCGCTCATGGCGGCATGACCTCGCACGCGGCCGTTGTGGCGCGCGGCATGGGCAAGCCGTGTGTGGCCGGTGCGGGCGATATTCACATCGACATGGCGGCCAAGACGCTGACCATCGCCGGCAAGGTGTTCACCGAGGCCGACACCATCACCCTCGACGGTTCGACCGGCGCCGTGTACGGGGAGGCGCTGCCGCTGATCCCACCATCGATCACCGACGACTTCCGCGAGGTGCTTTCTTGGGCCGATGACGTGCGCAAGCTGGGCGTTCGCGCGAACGCTGACTCCGGCCCGGACTGCGATAAGGCCCGTGAGCTAGGTGCCGAGGGTGTGGGCCTGTGCCGCACCGAGCACATGTTCATGGCCCCCGACCGCCTGCCCGTGGTCAAGCGGATGATTCTCGCCGAAACCCAGGAAGCGCGTCAGGCCGCTCTCGACGAGTTGCTGCCCATGCAGATCAACGACTTCGATGAGGTGTTTACCGCGATGACCGGCCTGCCGGTCACCATTCGCCTGATCGACCCGCCGCTGCATGAGTTCCTGCCGAACCTGGTGGACCAGTCGCTGCTGGTCAAGTCGCTGGAAGACGCACCCGACGCCGACCCGCAGGAACTGGCCGAGGCCCGCGAGCTGCTGGGTCACGTTAAGCGCCTGCACGAGCAGAACCCGATGCTCGGCACCCGCGGTGTGCGCCTGTCCCTGCTGTACCCGGAGATCTGCGAGATGCAGACCAAGGCCATCATTCGCGCCGCCATTGCGGTGCAGGCCCGCGGCCTCGACCCTCACGTCGAGATCATGGTGCCCTTGGTGGCGCTGGCCGAGGAGCTGCTGCGGATGCGTGACGTCATCGTTAAGACCGCCGACGCCGAGTTGGCTGCCGCCGGTGTGACCTCGCTTGATTACACGGTGGGCACGATGATCGAGCTGCCGCGCGCGGCCATCACCGCCGACCAGATCGCCGAGCATGCCGACTTCTTCAGCTTTGGCACCAATGACCTGACGCAGACCACCATCGGTATCTCGCGGGATGACGCCGAGGCGTCGTTCCTCGCGGCGTACCTGGAGTCGGGCATCGTGCCGGTCAACCCCTTCGCCACCGTTGACGCCGATGGCGTGGGCGAGCTGGTGCGCATCGGGGTGGAGAAGGGCCGCAAGACCAAGCCGGGTCTGAAGGTTGGCGTCTGTGGCGAACACGGTGGCGATCCTGCGTCCATCGAGATTCTGGCCCCGCACGGCCTGGACTACGTTTCGTGCAGCCCCTACCGCGTGCCGCTGGCCCGCCTAGCCGCCGCCCGCGCCGTCCTGGGTTACACGAAGGATGCCTAGTTCAGCGAGCTTGCTCGGCTGAACTAGGCGACGAGTGTTGAGCGCAAAGCGCGAACACACGAGTGCCTAGCAACACCCCCGGTGGTTGAGCCTGCCGAAACCACCCACCAAGAGGCCCCGGCCGACCGTAACGGTCAGCCGGGGCCTCCTGGCATCAGGCGACTTCGGCAGTTTGGTTCATTTTCGGCAGCTCGAACTGCCGAAAATGAACCAAACTGCCGAAGTCA
>WQZL01000119.1 GCA_009780755.1 Promicromonosporaceae bacterium
CCAGATGAAGGTGGGAATCGCCACGGTGCGGATGCGGTTCTCGACGATGTACCGGCTCGCCGCCAGCAGGTCGGCCACCTGCTCGGAATCCGCTAGCGCATCGATCTCGGCGATCTCAGCTTCGGTGTAACCGTGCGCAGCAAGCCAGCCGTGAATGCGTAAGACCGTCACATCGGAGTCCCACAGCGAGTTGAGCTGGAACTGCACGGCATCGAAACCATGCTCATCAAGGGCGAATACCTGGTCAAGAATGAACCAGTCGGCCGGGTCGTTCGCCCGCTCGGTGCCGTGTTCGAATACCTGAATCGCGGTGAGGTACTGAGCGAGGAGCGGGGAGTTCTTGAACGAGGGTTCACCATCGTTCATGATGGGGTAGATGATGTAGACCACGTTGTGCGTGCTGGTCAGGTCGGCCTCGGCGATGTTGCGCGAAAGAATGGCGCAGAACCCGCAGCCGGGGTCGATGATCTCTAGGGCCAGCGGCAGCCCTGGGGTATACCCATCGCGGAAGGAGGCGAACTCGGGCACATAGTTTTCGGTCTGCCAGTTACGGAAACGCAGCGGCAACGCCTGGAAAATGTCGGCCCATGCCTGGCCTTCGCCGCGCACCGCGCCGACCACATCGCCGGAGGTCAGGGAATCCCAGAAGCTGGGGTTCTCATCTGGGATGCCGCACACCTGCGCGTTGAGTGCGCAACCTTCGGGGTTCTGCCGGTTGCAGGTACCAAACGCCAGCAGGTTCAGCGCGCCTTGCAACACGATGTAGGCGGTGATAATCATGGAAACGACCATCGTCCACGCACTCACCTCAATCGCGATGGACGCGGGCTTAACCAGCCGGGGGCGTTTGAGGGCCAGCGGGGTCAGCAGCGCCGTCTTGATCTCGTCGCGGAAGGTGGTATCGCAGGGGCGGAACGTCACGCGGCGGGAGAAGCAGTGCCACCCCTTACGCATCAGCTTGCGATACTTGGCCGAAAAAATCGACAGGATCAGCAGGATAAAGAATGATGCAACGCAAACCATGACTTATAGCCCCTTCAGCAGACGCTGCGTGATTTCCAGCGTCTTTGCGATGTCGTCGTCGGTATTGTGGGCGCCGAGCGAGAAACGCACCGACGGGCACAGGTCGAGTACGTCCTTTAGCCAGTGATGCGCGCAGAAGTAGCCCGACCGCACCATGATCCCAGCTTTGCCCAGGAACGTTGCCAGCTGGTGACCATCCACCCGCTCGGGCACGATGGTCACCAGCGATGAGCCGCGCGCACCCAAGATGCGAGCCTTGCCCACCTCGGCCAGCCCGTCGTACAGCGTCTCAGAGAAGCGGCGTTCGCGGGCGGGCAGGCTCTCGCCAACCGCCTTCTCGAAGCCTTCCAGCCAGGTAAGCGCCGCGTCTAGGGCAACGATCTCCCCCCAGGGCTGCAAGCCGGCTTCGAGACGGGTGTGTAGATCACCGATGAGTTCGTAGGCGTCTGCGCTGACGGTGGCAACCTGGCCCCCGCCGATGAAGCCAAGATCGAGAGAGGTAAGCAGCTCGTTGGTGGCCGCCACCGCGCCCAGCGATGCGCCATAGACCTTGTGGGCGGAAAACGCGATGGCGTCGGCCGCTAGCCCTTTGACCAGATCGAGTTCGTGGGGGACAGCCTGAGCGGCGTCGATGATGACAATGCCGCTGCGCTTTTGGGTAGCTCTGACCAGTTCGGGCAGGCCGAGGGTGGGGGAGCCGTCCACGTTATTCATTGCCGAGAGGACAACCACGGCATCGGTTAGATCGGCCTCGTCGTATTGCAGGTTCCCGGCCTCATCGCGGTCGAGCAGTAGGCGCGGCACCTCGTGGCGCTTCGCGAAGGCGATGGTGGGCAGGAACACGGAATTGTGTTCGGTGTGCGTGGTGATAACGCGGGCATAGCGCCCGGCGGGCAGTTGGGTGAGCAGAAGGTTAATGGCGAACGTCGTGTTCAGGGTGAATGACGTGGTGTATCGCTTGGCAGAAAGCCCCAGGAAACGCAGCACATGGGCGCGGGTGGCGGCAATGCGTTCGTCTACCTGCTTGCCCCAGTCATACTTAACCCGCTCGCCGCAGGCGTTGTAGCCCACGTAGTAGTCGGTGAGCGCGTCGAGTACCGGTTGCGGCCGCATTGTTTGGCACGCCGAATCCAGATACACCTGATCTGCCGCCAGGTACTCAAATCCCCAGCGGGCGCTGATCGTGCGTTCGGCGGTTCCGCCCATCGTGACGGGGGCAACCCGAGGGGATTTATCGCGTTTGAGCAAAGGTGCCATAAAGAGTCAGACTACGCGGCCAGGTCGTATTTTTCCTGGTGCGCTCCCCGCTGTGTCGCCCAATGCCCCGGATCTCCTTCAGCACGAACGAGGCCGGTCACCGGACTAGTCGCTGGTTGTATACAACGTATACCATGTACACATGGCGGTGTTAACTAGACCGGTATCCGTCCGCTTCACCGAGGACATGGCGCAGCGTGTTGCCGCTTTGGCGGCGACGGCACGTCGTTCCGCCGGTGACATCGTTCGTGAGGGCATGGAGCGACAGATCGAACAGTTGGAGTGGGAGTATCGAGTAGCTGAGCAGGCTCGAGCGATCAGGTCGGGTCGGGTAGTCGCACGTCCGCTTGATGACTTAGTTGCCGAACTCAACTTCACGGAGGCCGAGATTGCTGCTGCTCCCGCCGACGATGACATGGTGTCCGGATGACTGGGATCGAACCAGTATCGCCAAAGTGGGAACTGACGTTGGCGCCAGACTTTGAAGCTGCGTTCCGGAGGCTTGATCGGCAAGTCGCTGCTCGCGTCATCAAAAAACTACGTTGGCTCGCGCAGCTAGACGAACCACAGGCGGCGTGTAAGGGGCTAACTGGGCGGCTCAGTGGATTTTGGCGCCTCCGCATTGGGGACTGGCGCGTTATCGTGGACATACAAACCAAAATCCTCGTCATAGTCGCTCTCGATGTCGATCACCGCTCAGATGTGTATCGTCAAGAATGACCGGCGGAGCCATTGACGATGCGTGCCCGGTAGGGTGCGTCCATGACGTTTGCGCGAGATTCCATCGTTGTTCATGAGTTCGGGAACCCGAACGGGCCTACCTTGGTGTTGTTGCATGGGGTGACCGATTCGGGATTGGATTGGCCCGACGCGGTTGCTCGCTGGGGCGAGGCGTACCGGATACTAGCGCTCGACCTGCGGGGACATGGTGTTTCGCCGCGATTTGCGGAAGACGAGCTGGTGGATGTCGCCGCCATCTGGCTGGCCGATGTGCTTGCGGTGTTGCGAGCGCAGTCCGAGCCGCCGGTGGTGGCGGGACACTCGCTGGGCGCCTGCCTCGCCCTGCTCGCCGATGCCACCGAGCCAGGGCTGATCGGTGCCCTGGTGTTGGAAGACCCGCCGCTACCCAGCTCCGAGCTGCCAAGAGATCAGGCAAGTTTTGGGAAAATGCTTCGCAAGTGGGTTACCTCTTTTAGCGATGCTGAGGGGAGGGCGGGGCATATCGTCCAGGCGCGTCAAACCACGCCGTGGTCAGCCGCCGAAATCGAGGCGTGGGCGGCGAGCAAGGCGAAGGTTGACCAACAGATGTTGGAACACCTGAACCTGCCCGAGATCGACTGGGGGATGCACCTGGTTGCTACGACGACGCCAACCCTGCTCTTGCTCCCGAAGGATGAGCCGCTGGGAGGCGCTGACTTGCGGGCGGTGGAGCTGGCACCAGCACTGGCGGCAAACAACCCGAACGTTACGGTCACCTGGATTGCCGGGGTTGGCCACTGCATGCGCCGCGACAACCTGGCGGCCTACCACAACGAGGTAGACCCCTTCCTCGACGTCCACAGCTAGCCACTATGCCGTATGGCGCCGAAGCGGCGAAGTCGCTGATTCATAGGCGGCCAAACGACTGATAAAGTGGTGGCCGTCTGCTAGATTTAGTGCATGATCTACCGGCGACGTTTAGTGGATGGCATGCTTGACGAGGTGTTTCCTCACCTGGCCGCGATCTCGCTAGAGGGAGCCAAGGGAGTGGGGAAGACCGCCACTGGCCAGGAGCGCGTCAAAACCGTAGTGGATTTAAGCGTCGCATCGCAACGGGTTACCGTATCAGGACACGTCGAACAGGTCGCTCGCCTGGCGCCGCCAGTGCTGATCGATGAGTGGCAGTTGGTGCCTTCAGTCTGGGATGTAGTTAAGCGAGAAGTGGACCGTGATGCCTCGGGCGGGCGCTTCTTACTGGCTGGCTCCGCGGGTGTGGCCCCCGGTGTGAGGGTTCACTCCGGCGCGGGCCGCATAGTCTCTTTGCCGATGCGACCACTGTCACTTGCAGAACGCGGCATCTGTGAATCAAGAGTGTCTCTCAGAGAGTTGATGACAGGGACACGTCCCCAGATTTTTGGGGAATCCAAAGTGGAGTTACCGCAATACATCGAGGAGATCCTACGTTCGGGTTTCCCGGGCATTCGTGACCTACCCGATGTGGCTCGCGAAGCACAACTTGACAGTTACATAGCTAGAATCGTTGAACGGGAATTGCCCGAAAGCGGGGTCGGGGTGCGCCGACCTACGACCTTGTTGGCCTGGCTTCGCGCATACGGCGCAGCCACTGCAACGGATACTGCGTACACCAACATTCTTGATGCGGCGACAGCCGGCGAATCGGACAAACCCGCAGCCTCCACGGTGCTTGCTTACCGAGACCACCTGACGCGCATTTTCGTGTTAGATCCCATCCAGCCGTGGCTGCCAGTATTTAGTCCTCTTAAGCGGCTTACAAGATCGGTAAAACACCACTTGGTAGACCCGGCTATAGCCGCACGCCTGGCCACTGTCGATTCGGATGCTCTCTTTCGCGGAGAGGGCGCGCGCATTGGCGGAGGAGTTGATACTTGGTTAGGGGCGCTCTTCGAGTCACTTGCCGCGCAAAGTGTGCGTGTGTATGCCGAGACAGCACGTTGCCGCGTCGGGCACCTGCGCACCAAGGACACGAAGCGGGAGATTGACCTCATCGTTGAGGGACAAGGGATGCGCGTGGTGGCGATTGAGGTCAAGCTATCCGAGACCATCAGCGACCACGACGTTCGCCACCTAAACTGGCTTGAACATCAAATCGGAGATCGTGTTGCCGACAAGATAGTGATAAACACCGGCCCTTACGCCTATCGTCGTCCCGACGGAGTTGCAGTGGTACCGCTGGCTTTGCTTGGCCCGTAGGGTTTGCGGTTAGGCCAGCCAGACCGTGGTGTTGGCGGGGAGGATTTCTGGGTTGGGCAGGTCGGCGGAGGCGAGCAGCACCTTGGCGCACTCGGGCAGGGGGAGGGGAGTGTCGCCCAGATTCGCTAGGACGGTGATACCGGGGCCACTAGCCGGGAAGTTGCTGAAGGCCAGCACCTTGTCATCCCACCCCGGTAGCCACGCCAAACCGCCACCACCCAGACCAAGCCTGCGGCGCAGGCGCAGCGCCTCGCGGTAGAACTCCAGGGTTGAGGTGGCCACCCCGGCCTGCGCATCCACGGCGTATTTGGCCCATTCGACGGGCTGGGGTAGCCAAGTCCTTCCGGTGGGGGAGAAACCAAAGCCTGGCTCGCTCGCCGCCCAGGGCAGTGGCACGCGGCAACCGTCGCGCCCGGCCTCCTTGCCCTCCGTACGGAAAAACTCGGGCGCCTGCCGAACCTCGTCGGGCAACGCGCAGTGTTCGGGCAGGCCCAGCTCCTCGCCGTTGTACAGGTAGGCCGAGCCGGGCAGCGCCAGCATGAAGGCCGTCGCGGCCCGTCCCCGACGCAGGCCCAGCGCCTCGTCCGGCTGCGGGTCATGAGCGTAGATGCCGTTGGGGCGGAAGCCAGGATCGGGCAGGCCAAAGCGGGAAGGGTGGCGCACCACATCGTGATTCGATAGCACCCAGGTGGCGGGCGCACCCACCAGGTCACATGATGCCAACGACTCGGTGATGATGCGGCGGTAGGCGGCGGCATCCCATTTGGTACACAGGAACCCGAAGTTAAACGCCTGTTGCATTTCGTCGGGGCGGATGTAGCGAGCTAGCCGGGTCTCTGGGCTAACCCACGCCTCGGCCACCAACGCCCGTGTATGGCGCTCACCCGGCGGGTCAAACTCATCAAGCACACGCCGCCAGGAGCGGTAAATCTCGTGGACGCCATCTTGATCGAAGGCCGGATGCGGATCGGCGGAGGGCGCATCAAGATCGAGGGAGGCATCGGCTGCCACCCCAGCGCTGGCCATCTCAACCCGCTTGGCGTGATCGGGCAGGCCATCGGCCTTGATGAGCGCGTGCGCCACATCCACGCGGAAGCCGTCTACGCCCCGACGCAGCCAAAACCTCAATGTTTCTTCCATCTCCGCGCGCACCTTAGGATGCGCCCAGTTCAGATCGGGTTGCGAGGCGTCGAACAGGTGGCAGTACCACTGTCCTGGCGTGCCGTCAGCCTCCGTTATTCGCGTCCAGGCGGGGGCGCCCAGCACGGAAATCCAGTTGTTCGGCTCAACCTGGCCCTGTTCCCCCTTGCCATCGCGGAACAGGTAGCGATCGCGCTCCGGGGAGCCAGGCGGGGCGGCCAACGCGGCCTCAAACCAAGGATGCTGCGCGGAGGTGTGGTTCGGCACCACATCCACAATCACCCGCAGGCCCAGCTCGTGAGCGCGGGCAATCAACGCATCGGCATCGGCCAGCGTGCCAAACAGTGGGTCAACATCGCGGTAGTCGATTACGTCATAACCGCCGTCCTTCATGGGGGAGCGGTAGAAGGGAGAGAGCCACAGCGCATCCACGCCGAGGGCCGCCAGATGGTCGAGTCGGGCGGTGATGCCGGGCAGGTCACCGTGGCCATCCCCGTCCGAATCGGCAAACGAGCGCGGATACACCTGATAGATCACGGCGGTGCGCCACCACTCGTCAGTAACAAATGGCTCATGCACCCGGTCGGTAGTCATCACCCTATTCTGTAGCATTTGAGGGTTGCCGGATGGCAAGAGTTACGTTCCCAAGGAGTACCCGCGTGTCAGACGTTGCCCAACAAGTTGCCCAGCCCAGCACCGGCGCCGAGATATTCGGCGAGAACCGCGACGTTGTCGTGGTACGCGTCACCCTGCCGGGGGCCGATACCCCCGAGCTGTGGGACCTCGACCGACCCATCCCGGTGGGCGCCACCGTCGAACCCGTACTCATCAGCGAACCTGACGGCCTTGACGTGCTGCGGCATTCGGCCGCCCACGTACTGGCTCAGGCCGTGCAGCAGACCTTCCCCGACGCCAAGCTGGGCATCGGCCCGCCCGTGCGCGACGGCTTCTACTACGACTTCGACGTGGCCACCCCCTTCACCCCGGAGGACTTGAAAGCCCTGGACAAGACGATGCAGCGCATCATCAAGGAGGGCCAAACCTTCAAGCGCCGCGTCGTCACCGAGGATGAGGCCCGCACCGAACTGGTCGCCGAACCGTACAAGATCGAACTCATCGGTCTAAAAGGCAATGCCGATGAGGCGGGCGAGGGCGCGAACGTTGAGGTGGGTGGCGCCGAGCTGACCATCTACGACAACATTCGCGGATATGGCCGCGAATCGCAGACCACCGTGTGGTCCGACCTATGCCGCGGCCCGCACCTGCCCAATACCAAACTGATCGGCCAGGGCATGACCCTGCTGCGCAGCGCGGCGGCCTACTGGCGCGGCGACCAGGCAAATGCCTCCCTCCAGCGGGTGTACGGCACCGCCTGGCCGAGCAAGGATGAGCTGCGCGCCTACACCGACCGTCTGGCCGAGGCCGAGCGCCGCGACCACCGCCGTCTGGGCACCGAGATGGACCTGTTCTCCTTCCACGA
>WQZL01000120.1 GCA_009780755.1 Promicromonosporaceae bacterium
CGTCGTGGTGCGACTCGATGGCGAGCCGCGCTGCTGCATCAAGTTGCTGCGCCGAAAGAAACAGCAGGTAGTCGGATTCCTTAGCGACCTTGACATCTGTTTGCGCGCCCTTCTTCGCAGGCGGTGCCGTCAATTTGATCTTCGCGGCCGTGAATACCGCTTCCGCTGCCTTGCGAGCATCTTCTGCCGTGATGTCCGGTTCCAACGCCTCAATGCGTTCTGCAAGAGTTTCAACGACCCGCTTAGTTCTGGTGCCGAGTTCGCTCTCGTCCAGGTATGCATCGAAGGCGTCGCGGGTCGCCTTCTTCCACGCCTGGGATGACACTCGCGCGCGACGAACCCCGCCGTAGGTGGCTGTCTTTGGCGAACCAGTATCGTCACGATTCAGGTTGCTCGGCGGAACGGTTTGCAGAATGTGGATGTCTACGATGGTGCGGTTCATGAGTTCTCCTCGGTGATGACAGTATCGGTATCTGGTTGTGTTTGGTTGTTTTCGTTGGCCTTGCTGAGCTGATGGTATTGTCTCGCCCACCTGCGGCGAACGTCATCGGCTCTGCCACTGCATTGGAAGTCGAACAAGTCTTGGGCGAGCAGACCGTAGTCAAGCTTGATGTCAGCACCACGCATTTGGCGAATCAACCCTCGCAGATGATATGTGAGTTCATCATATGAGGCGCTGGTGACGACGGCATTAAACCTGCGTCGAACTGGGGAAATGCTGTTTTGATTCCCCTCACCGTTTTTTCCTTCGAGCCGCTTGACCGCTTGCCCGAAACCAACTCCTGAGATGTGAGCGGACTGCTGACGAGACTGCTGATGGGCCGCGTACAAGGTCAACGCCGTGTGCACCGCGCGCTCCGCTCGCGTCGGGCCATCATCGCGTGCCTCTGGGGAGACGCCCTCCATCGTGTAAGCCCAGATTGATTCATCCGTGCCAGGTTCTCGTCCAACATTAGCGCGCAGTTTGGCCAGCATAGCCTTCGTTGCCGAAGTGTCCAATGTCTTGGACAACCTAGTGACTCGGGCAGAGACAAGGCTGCGCACAACTTCGCGGGGCCTTGGCATCTCCGCTTCAAGAAGTGGCTGTTTCGGGTCTTGCAATACAACTTGCTCACTCATCTATTGCTCCTTCGGTGTTCGGTTGCTCCGCTGCGTCTTCGTTATCGAATGCGTGCGGTAGCGCTTCACGGAGTTTTTTGTGGAACCAACGCAACGCAAGTCCGGCATCACGGAATTGACCGCCAGTGTGACGCCCAATCAGTGCCGCCTCACCCGCGGAGTCCACGATCTCGTTGGCTAGACCATTAAGCAGTTTCCAAACCTCTCGATGCCATGCCTGGCGACACTCCGCCTCCTGCGCATTGTCATCGAGAGTTTGTACCCACTTGCAGAATCTCTGATCGAGTTCGGCGTAAGCGCGGGCCTGGGCCTGTTGCTTCGGGCCGTCCGATTCGGTTGAACCACCGGCTGCGAGTGTCACATTTTGCGCCAGATTGCCGAGAGCGAGTACCGCCAACTGAGTTGAATCAACGGCCTTTTCCGTCAAGTCAGCCAAGCTTACGTCGCCGAAAAGGGATGATGGCAGCGTCAGATCGTCTGCCCATACCTCCGTGTAGATAGCGTCTTGCGTGCCGTATTCAATACCGACAGCCCGCCATCTGAGCATGCAACCCTTGATTCCCTCTTCCCCCCGCAGATAAGAGACCCACTCGGCAAGTGCCGGAGGCAACCGCCGCTTAGGACTATTCGATGATGCCGCCGAAGTGGTGGAGGGCAACAGAGCCCCAAGCCCTCGCCAAAATGCCCGCTCCGGTTGGTGTCTGAGCGGCATGTATGTGTCATGGCCAAGCGCCTTGGTTTGTGGCTCGGAATAACGCCATGCTGACATCGGTTCGAGTCGGTGACGGTTCTGCGGCGTTGCCCGGTCACCCTGCGCGTTAATGACCCCTGTGGCTTGTTCCAGCGATCCGAACAACCGAATGCGGCGAGTTTGCCAGGTGTATAGATCCACCAGGCCGGTAGGTGTTCGGTATGGCTGGTCAACGCCGTCAGCAGCATGCCATCCCTCCGGCAACGCCGTCAGTGGAGGACGCTCCCACACGGGCAGATCGCCATCTACATCAATTTCAAGACCAGCCACTTTCGGAGCAATGAGGTTTAGCAGCAATGTTTCGCGCAAGTTCTGGCCAATCAAGTGTACAACACCCAACTGGCCTGCCCAGCCAGTGCCGATTCCGTACCCTTTACCGTTCTTGACTCGGGGATCACCCACCGCACCGGAGTGAATGCCTGACACGTCATAGGCGTGAGCGTGAATCAACCATCTCGCCGCCTCCGGCCAGGGAGCGGATTCTAGATTGCCTGCTAGGCGAGTGGTCATGAAGGTGGAAGTGCCGGGGCCATCGCACACGATGCGGGACAATCCGAATTTCTCATTTTTGGCCGTTCGTAGGTCAGGCACTTGCATGAACGGCTGAATCGGATGCTGTAACCAGAATCGGTCATGGCAATCATCAAGGTAGGCGTCAATGTCTTCCAGAGCAGCCGACCAGTCGAACCTAACCTCTTGCCATTCGTTCAGGTCATTCGGCCCCTGTACGGCTCTGTGTAGAACGGCCAGTAGTAGTCGCAGCAGCGCGACCGACTGGGTCGGGAGGTCGCCGACTATGTCCTGAATTTTGTCGGCCTCGTGGTACGCCTGTCGGAGCGACACCAGCCGCATCCCAGTAGATGCACCAAGTACCGGAAGCCACGGCTTGTCAATGAGGTTGAAGAAGGGGGCTGTGTTCATTGGTGGAACTCCACGTGCAGGCCCGTGTCTGGGTCATAGCTCAGCGCGCAGCCGGGCAACTCGACTCGCCGGTTTCCGCCGAACGGCAGTATCAACTGTCCTGTCAGGTCAGGGCTGTCCTGCCACGCCGCGAAGTCGAACTGCTTCATCAAAGCCTCCAAGTGACTAACGACATCGTCTCCTCGCCGACCTCCAGAGATCGACGCTGGTAGCCGCACTGTACAGGCTGCGAGAAGCCGGCGTTGATCGCGTGGCGGGATTTGTCCCCTGTTCAATAGGCGACCGGATGCCGGTTCCTCTACCCAGTCCACTATCCGCCACTGATCCGCGTTATCGGTCTGAACGACGATCACTTCAATGGAGTCCTCACTGTCCCGCACCTGCGCGCGCGCTCCCTGTACATCCGCCTCACCAACACTGCCGTCAAGCCATCCAGTCAATCCATCACGAGGTGAGACGACCGCAGGCAAGCGAAACACGTCTGCCCTATCTTCCTGGACTTGCCGCTGCTGTACTCGCTTTCGCGACGCACGGGCTATCGCTTCCTGCCAACTTGGGGCACCCAACTCAACATCGCTGTAAGCAGCTTCAACCAAGGGGGCAATGTCGCGAGGCAGCTCGATTCCCTTGCCGTTCTCGATTGCAACCAGCACCTGAGCGGCCGCCCGAAGCAACAGGTAGTCACCGTAGATTAAAGAACTTCCCTTCACCGGTCTAGGTGGCTGGGCCGCCCAATCCTCGACTCCCGCTACGATGGCTCGTGCCGTGCGCAACTTCGCTGGCCGCCGCTCCGGGCGCCGCTCAGCATGGCGGTGCAGACGCCCAATACGCTGTAGCAGCAGGTCGGTTGGTGCCAGGTCAGTAACTAGCAGGTCTACATCGATGTCGAGGCTTTGTTCTACTACCTGCGTGCCAACAACGATCAGTCGATCTCGCCCGAGTGGGTTTTCCCCCTTTGCATCTGGTTTCCCTAGGCGTAAAACCACATCCCGTTCACGTTTTTTACGATCTTGGGCGAGGAATCGGGAATGTAATAGCACCACGTCCGTCGCTGGGTCATTAGCGAATCGCTCGTGAAGTTCTCGATAGGTGTCCTGAGCGCGAGACACCGTGTTTCGCACCACCATTGCACAGCCGCCATCGGCCAAAGCATCGGTGACAATACCCATCACATCTTCATCGGCGACAGTCTCCAGCCAAATCTTCTGCTCACGGTCGGAGGGCGCTGGAACTATTCGTCGTGCTGAGCCGTTCACCGAGTAGGTCAGCATCGATGACATCGGCGCCTCCATCGGCTGCTCTGTCTCAGTTGAGGCGCTGGCTACAACAGACGCGGTGACAATGTTCTCCGCTGCTGAAACGGGGTGTTCTTCATCTAGGTCTGACACTTTTACCCGACGCCGACGTCCCGCCTTGGGCGTAAGTGCAACTGATTGCCCCTGACTCCGGCCTTTTTGATACGCAGTGATAAACTTCACACGCAGCTCGCTCGGCAACGTGGCTGAAAGCGCCACCACCGGCACTCCATATGCGCCCAACCATTCCAGCGCCCGCTCCAGATATACGTTCATGTAAGCGTCAAAGGCGTGTATCTCGTCAAGCACCACAACCTTTCGGGCCAAGGCTAGATGTCGCAACGCAACATGTCGGGACTTGAGGGCGCCGAAAAGCACCTGATCGATGGTGCCGACCACAAAGTCGGCCAGCACTCCCTTGCGGCGACCTTGCATCCAACCATCGATGTATGCCCCGCCGTCGGGTATTCGCTTAGTACTGCGGATAGGCGTCTCATCCCGCCCAACGTCGCATACCTGGATGCGAGTGCGTGGAAGATCCTCAAAGTCCTGATTCAGCCAAGCCTTACCGTGGGCGAGGAACACAGAGCGTCGTTGGTCTTCCTGTTCCCCCGGCCCACCATCGGCCAGCAGGTTATCGCCGCAGTCCGTTCGCGGTTGATTAGCAATCCATTTCATCACACGCCCGAACATGGCATCACTCGTGGCCTGAGTTGGCAGAGCCACCAGCACACCGCCAGCGTCGGAGCGAGCGGCGAGAATCTCGGCAGCAAGTAAGGCGGCCTCAGTTTTACCCTCGCCCATCGGAGCCTCGATTATCAAGATGCCCGCCGCATCCATCTCCTGGGCGGCGGTGATCGCGGCCCGTTGAACGGGGCGAGCTGTGGCTCTTGCTGGAAGGTCGAAGCGGTTACGTAACAACTCGTCTACGTCGGCAGCCTCCTGTTCCGGTTTCGGCCGCCACGGTTCAGGCAGGTTCACCTTCCGCCATGCCTGGTTGAGACGTGTGGCATCATTCCCGACCGGCTGCGGCAGCGGGACGGTGTCGCCAATCTCCACGAGCGGGAACAGGCTCACGTTGGAGGCCAGCCAGTCAGAAATGACCACCACGGCTGCGGCGAGTACCAGTACCGGCCGCGGGATAGCCCGCCAGGCATCACCTGCGAGGTATGGTGTCGCGCCCGTGAGGGTCGCCATATGGTCAAGCAACTCGTTCTGCACCTTGTGCCACTGCTTGCCGCCCAACAGTTCCGCATTACTCCCTGTATCCATACGAGCATCAACGACCTCGCTGTTGGAGGGTGGGATGCCATGATGCCCACCCACCACAGACGCAATGGCCCGCGACTGGTGATAATTCCAGCCATACTTTGCTTCGAGCCATCGTTCGAGCATCGCCTGACCAGCTAACCCATGCGGCATTCTGGAGCGATCTGCGATTGATATCCGCATCGCCAAGCCCGCCTGACGCATCTGGTCGCTCAGCGCATCCACCTGAACCGCGAATGCTGGTGATGCTTTGCCTACGTCATGGGTTCCAGCTAGGAAGCACAACAACGCCCGCGCCGCGTCCTCGCCCCCTACGCCTGCCGCAATCTGCCGCTTCACATTCATGGGAAGCCAGATATCCCACAACCTACCCGCGATTCCAGCTGCATCGTGCAGATGCTGCCACAATGGCAGCCATTCCTCAGTGTCCCTTGGCCTTTGTGGCCAGCTCTTAGCCCAGACACTTTGCGCCGCCGCGCTCAATGGTGTGTTACTAACACCAGTCTCGGTTGCGACCCAGTGAGACATTGCCTGCCTTCCCGTTGCTGACATGATCGTGAACGGCACACACAGTAGCACAAAACTCGGAGCTACGCAACAGCACACAGTTAACCCACTTGGATACACCTGACCTGCCTGACCTCGCCCTGTTCCATCTTGACTAGAATTGTTGTGTCCCGATTGATCTCGGGGTGATCCATGGGTCAACTGAGTGCAGTTGCGGTCGTTAGGCGTGTTCCCCGCGCAAGCGGGGTTGCGGGGGTCGGAGCG
Organism: Promicromonosporaceae bacterium; assembly: GCA_009780755.1. Taxonomy (GTDB): domain Bacteria; phylum Actinomycetota; class Actinomycetes; order Actinomycetales; family Cellulomonadaceae; genus Xylanimonas. The sequence goes on from WQZL01000120.1 coordinate 6,127, forward strand.
GCTACGCCCGACCCCCGCCGGGTTTCTCCAACTGCGGGTCAGTACTCCCAGAGCGCAGCGAGCGGTAGCGCCCAGAGCCGGTCGCCGAAGGGCACCGCCCTGGCGCCCGTGTGTAGCACGACGCCTGCAACAAATCGCTCGCCTAGTCGATCCCGAAGGTGAGTGAGGCCACGGAAGTCACCCGATCTGACGCTGGTTGTCGCTTTTACTTCAACGCCAACCACCTCTCGGCTGCGGTTTTCCAGCACAAGGTCAACCTCACGGCCATGGTTGTCTCGGTAGTGCGAGATTGAGTATGTCTTGGCAGACCATGTTTGCTGCTTGGCGAGTTCCCCAACAACAAACCCCTCAACAAAACCACCCGTGAGGGTTGAGGACACATTGCGCTCCAGCCCATCAACGTGTACTTCCGCCAGATGAGCGGCAAGCCCTGTATCTGCGACCGCCACCTTTGAGGTCGAAACCGCGCGATCAGCCACATTGTTGAACCAACCGGGAATTACTCGCACCAAGTACACCGAGCGCAACGCTTTCAGGTAAGTCGGCAAGGAGCGTTCTGGGATGTCAACCTCACGGGCCACGCGAGCGGCGACGAACTCCCCACAGTTTCTACCACTGATGAGGGTTAGCAGCGGAGCTAATCGGTCTGGGTAGGCAATACCCGAGATGTCTGCCGTGTCCCGTGACAGAACTCGATCGGCGTAGTTGTCTAGCCAGCGGGAACGGGTTCTGGCCGAAGCGCTGCGTAATTCTGGGAATGCTGGCGAGGTAGTCATCTCCAGGTAATCGCGCCGGGTGTATCCAGGGCAGTCTGGGATGACGGGCAAGTTTGGGAGATTCCAGGCGAAGGCGGCGAAATCTTCCACCCGTTCAGCCAACTCACCGCGACTCAGCCCCTCTAGCGGGATGGTTTGCGCGCGACCTGCCAAAGACTCTTGCGCCCCACGCAGCGACAACAAATCTGCCGAACCGGTCACAAGGAAGCGGCCAGGACGCCTGTCTGAATCGACAGATGCTTTGAGAGCCATCAGTAGTTTTGGTACTCGCTGAATCTCATCAATGGCCAAAATGCCTTGGGGAAACTGACCGGCAAATCCATCCGGGTCACGTTCCGCTGCATCCCGATCAGTCTCAATATCCAGGCTAATCACGCGCGCAGGACGGTCACGAACTAACTGCTGCATGAGGGTGCTTTTGCCCACTTGGCGCGCACCAGTAATCACAGTCACCGGGGTATCTGACAGCGTCTCTGCGGCAAGCGCGGCAGAGTTTCTTGGCAGGAAATCCTCGGTCACAGGCACCACACTAGATGTTTCGTTGCGGATTCGCCACCCCTGCATTGCGGATTCGCCACCCTCGTGTTGCGGATTCGCCGGATGGTTTCGGCGGGTTCAACCGACGAATATTGCTACCAGCGGGGGTGGATGGCGGCGCGGAAGTGGGTGTCGTAGAGGGCGCGGATGGCGGACTCGAAGTTGGCGCCTAGCGGGGGTACGTTGGCGGCGGCGGCATTGGCGCGGGCTTGTTCTGGGGAGCGGGCGCCTGGGATCACCGTGGTGACGCCTGGTTGCTGGACGATCCAAGCCAGCGCGACCTGCGCCGGGGTCAGACCACCTGGAAGTGCCCGCACCAGGTCTACAAACTCGGCGGCCGCATGCAGGCCCGTTGCGTAGTCCACGCCCGAGAACGTCTCCCCCAC
>WQZL01000121.1 GCA_009780755.1 Promicromonosporaceae bacterium
CCTCTGGTAACACCCGCTTGAATGTTGCGTGGGTTTCTTCGTGAAGAACGATGGCCTTCTGCAGATTCTCCTCCCCACCCAAATCCTGGTAGCAGTTGGCGAGGTTGTTCGCCGAATTCAGGGTGTCAGGGTGATCCTTACCCAGCACGCGCTTACGTGCCTCGTGGGTTTCCTTGTGAAGCTTGATAGCCTTCTGCAGATTCTCCTCCCCACCCAAACCCTGGTAGCAGATGGCGAGGTTGTTCGCCGAATCCAGGGTGTCAGGGTGATCCTTACCCAGCACGCGCTTACGCGCTTCCAGAACTGGTTCGAGCAATTGGATGGCTGCCTCCCAACGAGCGTGGTCATCAAGAAAGCTGGCGAGCCAGTGGCGGACGGCCAAAGAATCTTTGAGGGCTTCTGAGGGCAATAGGTCAAGCGGGAACTCTGTCGAGGCGCCGGAGAAGGCAATCGCGCTGGGCAGGATGCTCCGGCTTGCCAGTAAACCGGCTGGACCTGACTCGGCTATGGGCAGTGCCGCATCGAGCAGTTTCAGAGCCTTTTCACCGGCGGCGGTTATGTCTGCTTGATCCCGGTAATGGTGTTGGTCTTCGGTGGCCGGGGTGCGGGCAACTAGCTGCACCAAGCGGTGAATCGAGATGGTCTGGCCGTTTGCGCCCAAGTCAATCAGGTTGAAGTTTGCGAGGTCTTTGAGGGCATCAACGAGACTTACTCTGTCTTGCCCACCGGCCAACCCGTCCAGGAGTTCTCGCGGTATGTCATCTGCGGCAAGCCAGGCCAGCACGCGCAACACTTCCTGAGCGAAGGGTTTCTGTGCCTGAATCGTTGAATCCCAAACGCGCGCGATGGTCCGATTTGCCTCCTCACCGGCGTAGTTGTGATTCATCGTCTCGTCCCTGGCTGTTGCCTTCCAAGCCCCTTCGAGAAACTCCTTCGGCGTGGTTTCCGTCCCAAACGCCAGGTAGGCGCCGACTTGGCGAATCGCCAGCGGCAGCCCGCCCAGCTCTGCAACCAGTTTTCTAGCCGCCTCATCTCTGGCGTAGTGGTTCTTCCCCTGCCCCGCCGCCAAACCCAGTAACGCGACACCATCATCTGGGTCTAGTTTCTCCAGTTTCACCGACACAAGATCGGCTATCCTCCAGCCACCTTCGCTGCGGCTGGTGACCAGAAAGCGGCCACGATCAAATCCCGCGATAAAGTTGGCAGCCGCCGCCACCTCACTCATGGTGTTATCGCTCTCGGTGTCGCCACGGCGGAGTTCGGGAGGATCGACGTTATCTAGCACAACCACGTATCTACCCTTGCGCAGTTGCTCCCGAGCCTTAGCCAGCTGCCGCGCCGGGCTGCCCTCGGCCAGCCCCTGCTCCTCGGCCCAATCGACCAGTGTCTTGTTGATGTTTTCTTCCGATGATGCGTTTTTCAGCCATAACACCTTGTCGTGGCGTCTAGCGCACTGACGGGCAAGCCTGGACTTTCCGGCACCGCCACCACCGGTGATGAGTACAACCTTTCGGTCCTTGCCCTTCTTGCGGAGCGCATCTGTGACCGTCCTTCGCTGCGACTCGTACCCAACAAAAGACACATCGGATACCGCGGGCACGCCAAACGAACCCGTGCCCTTACGCACATGCGCCCGTCGCTGGCTGATGATTTCACCCACCACCCCGACCAGAACCGCCACCCCGACAACCGCGAACCCGACGACCCTTATCGCCTCATTATTGTTGGCAACTCCGATGCCGATAAGGGCTACTCCTGCCGCCAGCAGGGCAGCCGTCATAGCAACCAACCAGCGACCCAAAGACGTGCCGATCAGCATCAGCCCCGAGCCACCTTGCCGCAGCGCACCACTAACCGTCATGGGTGAATTGTCCCACACTGCTAAGCACCCGCTGCGGGGTATTGCTGCGTCGAGGTCGGTAGTTTGCGTTGAGATCGGTCGTTCGGGTTACCGATCTCAACGCAAACTACCGACCTCGATGAAACGGGCCGCCCCTCTCGGGGGGAGAGGGGCGGCCCGTCGCGTGGTGGTTTCGACAAGCTCAACCACCGGGAGGAGTTGTTACCACTCGATGGGCATGGGGCCGGCGTGGGTCCAGATGCGGTTGAGGTAGTCGCGCATGGAACGATCAGAGGAGAAGAAGCCGGTACGGGCGATGTTCAACACCGCCGAGCGGCTCCACGCCTCGTAATCGCGGTAGTAGGTGTCCACCGATGTCTGAGCGTTCATATAGCTCTGGTAATCGGCCAACACCATAAACCGGTCCTCATAGAGCAGGTTCGAGATGATCGGCTCAAACATTGAGGCGTCGCCGCCAGAGAACTCTCCGGATGCGATCAGGTCGAGGACGCGATGTAGCTGCGGGTTGTTCTCGTAGTACGCCGAGGGGTGGTAACCCGATTCGTGCAGCGCGGCCACCTCCGGCTCATTCATGCCAAAGAGGAAGAAGTTTTCGTCACCTACCAGCTGGCGGATTTCAACATTCGCACCGTCATCCGTGCCGATGGTCAGCGCGCCGTTGAGAGCGAACTTCATGTTTCCGGTGCCCGACGCCTCCTGGCCAGCCAGGGAAATCTGCTCGGAAAGATCGGCAGCCGGGATCAGCGTCTCGGCCACGGTCACCCCGTAGTTGGCGGGGAAGGCCACCCGCAACACCTGCGAAACCAGCGGATCCGCGTTCACCTTCGCCTCAACGTGCTTAATGAGCGCGATGATCTCTTTGGCCATCTTGTAGCCGGGGGCAGCCTTGGCGCCGAACACGATAGTGCGGGGCACCATATCGGCGGGGTTGAGCGCGCCGGAGCGAAGCTGATCGTACTTGGTGACAATGTGCAGCACCTTGAGCATCTGCCGCTTGTACTCGTGCAGGCGCTTAATCAGCACGTCAAGCATCGTATCCGGGTCGATGATGGTGCCATCGCGCTTGGCCAACATGGTGACCAGGCGATCCTTGTTGGCCCGCTTAACCTGGCGGAACCTCTCGCGGAAGGCGGGATCATCGGCGAACGGCTCCAGCTCCCGCAGGCGCTCTAGGTCGGTAAGCCAGCCATCGCCGATGGCCTCGGTAATCAGGCTCGACAGGCCGGGGTTGGCCAGGCGCATGAACCGGCGCGGGGTGACACCATTGGTGACGTTGCAGAACTTCTCCGGGGTGAAGTCCGCGAAGTCATTGAGTACCTTGTCGCGCAGCAGTTGCGAGTGCAGCTCGGCCACGCCGTTGATCTTCACGGTGCCCACGGCGGCCAGGTGGGCCATGCGTACGGCCCGCTCGGGGTACTCGGCGATGATCGACATGCGGCGAATCAGCATCTCGTCGTTGCCATAGCGGGCGCGCAGTTCGGAGATGAACTGCTCGTTGATGCGGTAAATGATCTCCATGTGGCGCGGCAGCAGTTTCTGCATCAGCGAAACCGGCCAGATCTCCAGCGCCTCGGGCAGCAGGGTGTGGCAGGTGTACGCGAAGCACTTCCTGGTGATCTCCCATGCCTCATCCCAGCCAAAGCCCTTCAAGTCAACCAGAATGCGCATCAGTTCGGGGATGGCGATTACCGGGTGGGTGTCGTTGAGCTGGAACATGATGCGCTGCGGCAGCGTGCGCAGGTCAACATCGTCACCCATCAGGCGTTCGATGAAGTCGTGCAGCGAGGCGGCTACGAAGAAATACTGCTGCTGTAGGCGCAGCTCCTTACCCTGCGGCGTGGAGTCTTCGGGGTAAAGCACCTTGGTGATGTTCTCGGCGAAGGTTTGGGCGCGTACGGCCTCGGCGTAGTCGCCGTAGTTGAAGATTTTCAGGTCGAACTCTTCGGTGGCGCGACAGCTCCATAGGCGCAGCGTGTTGACGCGGCCGTTCTGGTAGCCGGGCACCATGTAGTTGTAGGGCACGGCGCGCACGGTGTAGTCCGGCTCCCAAGTGACCGTATCGACACCATCGACCACTTCGTGCTTGGTGGTGCCGCCAAAGGAGACCAGCACCTCCTGGTCAGGGCGAACAATCTCCCACGGGGAGCCGTAGTCGAGCCAGTTGTCAGCCACCTCCACCTGACGACCATCTACCCAAGTCTGGCGGAAGATGCCGTACTCATAGCGAATGCCGTACCCGATGGCCGGCACGTTCAGCGTGGCCAGGGAGTCAATGAAGCAGGCGGCGAGGCGACCGAGGCCGCCGTTACCCAGGCCGGGGTCCGGCTCGACATCGGCCAGCTCGGCCAGGGATAGGCCCAGGCTCTTCAGCGCCTCATCGGCTATCTCCTCTAGGCCAGAGGCGAGCAGGGCGTTGCCGAGCTGGCGACCCATCAGGAACTCGGCCGATAGGTATGCCACGCCGGGGGCGTGCTGGCGAGTCTGCTGGGTGCGGGTCTTATTCCAACGAGCCATTAAATAGGCGCGGGCCGTAATGGCCAGGGCCTGATATTTGTCGTTAAGCGAGGCACGTTCCAGCGTGGTGCCCTGCGTGTAGGTAAGGGAGCGCAGATACTGACGGGCGAAACCTTCGACGGTCAGTTCTGGGCTAGCGATCAGTGAGTCAGAGAATTCAGTCACGAAAGACGATCTTACGTAGAACCACACACGATGGCACATCCTGGCGTGTCGCCCCAGGTCAGACTCTCACCTGCCGTTGGCGGCTTGCCAAGCGCGCAGCTCTTCGACGTTTCGGAGGTGTTCTTCGTAGGTGACGGCGAATTTGGTTTCGCCCGTGTCGAGGTTCACTGCCGTCCAATACAGCCACTCCCCCTGGGCCGGAGCGAGTACGGCCTTCACTGCCGATATGCCGGGGTTCGCGATTGGGCCGGGTGGCAACCCCAGGTGCACATAGGTGTTGTACGGGTTGCTCGCATCCTCGGTATCCATGATGGTCAGCTCCGTGCCGGATTTGCCCAGCCCGTAGGCCACGGCCGCGTCTACCTGTAGCGGCATCCCAAGATCGAGACGATTCTGGATGGTTCGGGCCATCATCGGACGATCCTCGGCCGCCTTGGCCTCCCGTTCCACCAGCGATGCCACGATCAGCGTGGCCTCCCAATCTTGCGGAGCCACTTCCAGGGTCGTTAGCTCGGAGACGGTTTTGGCCACCATCTGCATCAGCAAGGTTTGCGGAGTATCGGAGGGCTGCACCGAGTAGGTGGCCGGGAACAGCCACCCCTCCGCGTTTCCCCCGGCTTGCTCCGGCAGGCCGATGGCCGTCGGATCGGCCAACAGCGCCTCCATCTCGGCGCGGTCGAAACCGATCTGAACCTCCATGCGGTCGATGATCTGCGCGGCGGTGAAACCCTCAGGGAAGGTCACCTTGGTCTCGATCTTTTCCGCGACGAGTAGCGCGGCAATCGCGTCGGTGGCTGAAAGATGACTGGGTAGCGCGTAGGTGCCCGGCTGAATCCGCGCGGCCTCTGGGTTGGCAGCGTAAGCGTTGGTAAACGCCTCAACGGAGGCGACAACTCCGGCCTGGCGAAGAATCTGGCCCATCTCGGTGCCCGATGCCCCAACGGGGATTGTCACCTGCACCTCTGCCTCGGCTGGGCCATCAAAGTCGGCTGGTGGCGCCTTAGCGAGCGGGTTGGTAAAGCCGGTGACGAAGGTATGCCAAGCGATCATGCCCACGCAGCCAACGGCTAGCATTCCGGCCACGGCCAAGGCGGTGGTAAGCGCATGACGGCGACGCACCTTGGCGCGGCGACGCTCACCCCGGCGGGTGGTCACCGTAATGTCGTCAAACAGATCGCTCACAAGATTTACCCTGCCAGAAGGCGAGGCAAAGCGGGTGAGCAGGCACTTATTGATCCGTTAGTAGGTCAACCACCAACGGGAGGAGTTGTTTAGCAGGCACCGTCGGGATTTGCTACTCGCCATGCCTGGTACTGCGCCCGGAAGCCAAGGAATTCGTTGTAGTCGCCGGTGAACAGCGTCTCCCCGGTGCATAGGTCAACCGTCACGAACCAGCGCCACGGCCCGTCCACGGGGTTGGCGGCGGCGTATATCGCCGCACGTCCGGCGCTGCCGATGGCGTGTGGTGGCAGGCCGGGGTGCACGCGGGAGGCCCACGGGTTATTGGGATCCCGGAACTCCTCGCGGGTGATTAGGTGTGCCGGGCGCCCCGCGCCGAAGGCGTCAATCGCGTCCATGCCCAGCGGCTCGTTGATCGCCAGCCGGTTCTGGATTACCCGAGAAACCTTGGCTCGGTAGAAGTCGTCGTTCGGCGCCTCCCGCTCGATGATCGACGCCTCGATCAAGGTGGCGCGCCAACGATCCTCGGGAACCTCCAACGAGGTCAACACGCTCACCGTCTGAGATACCATCCGAGTCAGTAGCGACTGGGCCGTCTCATAAGGCGAAAGATCATAGGTGGAGGGGAACAACCAACCCTCAATGACGCCTTCGGCCTGCTCCGGCAAACCGATCAGCGACGGGTCTTCGACTATCGCATCGATCTCCTCCTGCGTAATGTCCGTCTGGGCGACGATGCGGGCGAAAACCTGCGTGGCAGTGAAGTTTTCCGGGAAGGTAATGCGCGTGATGAGCCGCTCGTTAAGCACCAACCGATCCACCGCATCCTGGGCACTCATGCCGGTCAGCATCACAGCCACTCCCGGCTGAATACCTGGGGCGTAGGGATGCGCGGCGAAGGCGGCGTTGAACGCGCCCACGGAAGCGACCACCTCGGCGTTGTACAGGAGACGACCGATGGCCGAGCCGGTGGCGCCCGGCGGGATGTCTACGCGAATCTCCGTGGTGCCCGGCCCCTCGAAGTCTGCTGGGGGCGGCGTCGAGACCATGCCCGAAAAGCGGCGGCCAATATCGCGCACCGACTCGCTGGCGATTGCTCCAATCGCCACCACCATAACCATCGCTAGCGGGATGGTCACCGCCGCGATCAGCCGCCTACGGCGCCGACGAGCAATCGCACGCTGCCGGGCCAAGCCGAGGGGGGCGCCGAGTCGGGGCGCGCTGTCCTGGGGAAAGAGGTCGTTCACGTCGGTCTTGCATCCTTGTCAGTTGGGGATACTTGTCCCGGCTCGCCTGCCGGCATTGCGTTCGATGTCCAAGGCTGATTGTAGAAGGATAACCGCCGCCGCCTGGTCTATGACACCCCGTTGGCTCTTGGACGACCGTCCGCTGGCGCGTAAGTTACTACTGGCGCTCACCGTGGTGAGTCTTTCGTCGATCAGCCGCACCTCTGTCTCGTCAGGCAGGGCGGCGACGAGCCGGGCCGCGAAGGCGCGCGCATCGGCCGTGGCCGCTCCCTCGGCCCCGCTCAGGTGGCGTGGCAGGCCAACGTAGATGGCCGCGGCCCCGTACTCCGAGGCGACGGCGACGATGCGGGCCACATCGGGCGAATCGCTGCCGGTCTCCCCCGGCGCCCGCGCCACCGTCTCTACCGGCGTGGCGAGAAGCCCATCAGGATCGGATTTAGCCAGGCCAATCCGAACCGTGCCCACATCAACGCCCAGGCGGGCGCCGCGCGGGAGGGCTTTTGCGAGCCGAGGCCCGCTCAGATTTGCACTCATTGCCGAACTCCTCCTTGCCGAATGAGGTTTTGCGTGGGCTTCAACCTCCCGAACTCAATCAGCCACTGTGGCACTTCCGGTTGCCCCACCCTCGTCATTCTGCGCAAGCGAAGCACGTCGCAGGACCTAGTGGCAGCGGGTAACCATCGCCTCTAGGTTCTGCGACTGCGTTCGTTTCTTGCTCCGCGCAGAATGACGGTAGGAACTAGTTATGGCCAGTTCAGATGAGTACCACTGAGGTGCCCGTTGTTGAACGCCCGGTACAAGAACGCGGCCATCGCTTGACGCTCCAC
>WQZL01000122.1 GCA_009780755.1 Promicromonosporaceae bacterium
CGCCATACCAACGAAACGCCATCTTCATCTTGGGTACTCCTCCAGGGGGGGGCCGTTGTCGCCCCAGAGCCTAGCCGTTGCACCTGCCAATCTCAGATCGAATTGCCGATTTCAGCCTCGCCGTCGCGTAGCCTTCAGTACATGCTTGACGCCCTGGCCGCTCGTTTCGCCGCCGCGCTACCGTTCGCCGACCCAACTCCGACGCCCACGGAGATCGGTCAGCCGATCTCGACGCCGACGGCGATGGATTTCTTCGTAGAGTTCGGCATCATCGGACTCTCGCTAGTCACCGTGGTAATTATGGGCTATCTGTTCTTCCGTAAAAGCCCCGCCGAGAAGGCCATCGCCAAGCAGCAAGCCCGCACCGGCATCAAGAAACCTCGCAAGTAAGCTTTACTCATGACGTACTCACCTAAGTCTGTTTTGTTCATCGGTGGCAGCGGCATCATCAGCCATGCCTCGGTTGCCCGGGCCGTGGAGCGCGGGGATCGGGTGACGCTGCTCAATCGTGGCCTCTCCTCCTCGCGGCCTTTGCCCGACGGGGTGGAGACACTGGTGGCCAATGCAGAAGATGGCGCGGCCGTGGCCGCCGCGCTGGGTGGCCGGGAGTTCGACGTGGTCGCCCAGTTCCGCGCGTTCACTCCCGATCATGTGGCCCGCGACATCGAGCAGTTCCGGGGCCGCACCGGCCAGTATGTATTCATCTCCACCGCCTCGGCCTACGCCAAGCCGGTAGCCCGCCTGCCGATCACGGAGGCGACGCCGCTGGTGAACCCATTCTGGGAATACTCGCGCAACAAGATTGCCTGCGAGGATCTGCTTATTGCCGCCCTGCGCAATGAGGGCTTCCCGGCCACCATTGTTCGCCCCTCGCACACCTACGACCGCACGCTAATCCCAACGACGGGCGGCTGGACCGATGTGGCCCGGATGCGCGCCGGTAAGCCGGTCATCGTGCACGGCGACGGCACCACGCAGTGGACGCTCACGCACACTCGCGACTTCGCGGTGGGTTTCGTCGGGCTGCTCGGCCACCCGCAGGCCGTGGGCGATACGTTCCAAATCACCGGCACCCACGCCCCGACGTGGAACCACATCTACCGTTGGCTCGCCGCTGCGGCGGGTGTCGCCGAGCCAGAACTAGTGCACATCGCCTCGGAAACCATCGCCCGCGTGCTGCCCGACGACGGTCCGGGCCTGCTCGGCGACAAGGCGCATTCGGTCACCTTCGACTGCGCCAAGGTCAAGGCGCTCGTGCCCGAGTTCGGCACCACCATCGGCTACGACCAGGGCGCCATCGAACAGGTGGCGTGGTACGACGCCAACCCGGCCGAGCAAAAGATCGACGAGGCCCGCGACGCCGCCTTCGACCACCTAGCCGCCTGGGCGCGCTCGACCTGATCGCGTCCCCATTGTTTCGATTTCGCGGCGAAATGCCTGTAGGATCTCAACGAAGGTTGCAGAAGGCCGACAGGACAACGGTTCTGTCTAGCTAAACATCGGCTTAGTGGTGGCCAGGTTCATTCTCCAATTTGCGAAAACAAGGTAAACAAATGACAATCCCTAAATTGATTCATCAGCTGTGGCTCAACAATTGCCCCCCCCCCGGACGTAAATGCAAAAATCACAAACTGGGCGCTTCATCATCCAGATTTTGCTCATCTGCTCTGGCGCCCTGATGCGTTGAGTGCGCGCTTTGAGCAATGCGCAGGACTTCCGGTTTGGCGAGCGGTGCGTGCTTGCAGATTACCGGCGATGCAATCTGATTTGATTCGTCTCGCACTGCTTTACACGATGGGCGGTGTATGGGCCGATTTGAAAATCGCTCCACTCAAGCCGTTTCTGAGCGAATTAGTTGATTCTGAAAAGCCGTTTCTTGTGGAACATTTCCCAACGTCATTTCGCATGGAACCAGATAACTTTCTGGTGAACATGGTGATGGGTGCGCCAGCAGGTGACCCCTTCATCCTGGCATTGTTGCAGGAGGCCGTTGAAGGAGTCGAAGCTCGCCGAGAGGGTGGTGTCTACGGCCTAACGGGTGGTCACATGATTTTGCGAGTAGCCAACCGTTGGCCCAAGGAAGAATGGCCCGATCATTTTAGAATCCTTCGTTACGGCGACTTTTGGGATGTACTAGTCTCCCGTGGCGAACTCAGTTACAACCGGCCAAACAGCCACTGGTCACTACGTCAAGAAGTCGAGCCGTTATATGTTGAGCAAGATGAGCAGGGCGATGACTTAGATGATTGCCATCCCTTCCGGTATCCGGCCGAAATAAGTGACCTGGCGTCCACCTTGGCTGAATCGCAGTATGCCCTATCGGCGGTTAGGGCTCATCTGGCAACGGCACATGCGGCGGAAGCATCTTTGCGACATCATTTGTCTACCGTAGAACACAGTCTGGCCGATACTGAAGCGTTAGCAGATGGATTGAGAACTGAAATCACGGCCTACAAGTCATCACGCACTTACCGACTTGCTTCTCGCTATGGAAAGGTACGCCACGTCCTGAAGCGCGCCCGGCGAAGGTAAAGTGGCGGCAATATTTCCTAAGCGTCAGCCGAGCAGGTCGTGGAGGGGGTTCCACTGGCAGGTGCGGAAGATGTCGTCACCGAACCATAATTCGGAGCCGTCTTGAAGGGTGACTCGCGGTTCTTGCTGTCGCTGAATCTCGAACCATTCATCCCAGGTGCCACCCGCGTCCACAAAGTCACACCCTGGGCAACCGGTAACCCACACGCTGTGTTGGTTGTACACCTCGCGATAATGCTGCCCGGTGAAGCCCTCCGGCGCTAGACCATTGCGCACCAGGCATTCGGCGATGGCATCATCCATGCTGTTGACGTCGATATTGGTGGGGTTCCGCTGGATGTCTTCCCAAAGCATCCAGATGGTCAGAGCCTCCCAGGAGTTGCCGAGCCACTGCGCCTGGCAGTAGTCGTAAACTACGCGCCCCGGTGAGTCGGGAAAGTCCATGCCCCATTCGTCGTTGGGGTCGTCAGTCCAGAAGGAGAAGCTATCTTCCCACTCGATAAATTCCACCGGTTTACCCTGTTCTGCCATGCACTCAACAAACCGGTACATCGCCTCGCGTGCCTCATGGCGTTCGATGATGCCATCGGCCAGGATTGCGCGCACGAAATCGCTTTCGGCGGCACGGTAGGCCCGTTCTATCTCTGCTGCCCAGGGATGCGGTTCGTCCGCGTCTTCCGGAGTGGGGGTGGGTGGCGGCTCGTTGACGTGCGGTGCTGGGTTAGCTGCGGAACATGCGCTAAGAGCCAGTATTAGTGCGGTGGTGACCAGCGTTCGCTTCGGACGCATCGCAGAATCTCCTCACCAACTGTTGGGATCGGCATTACCAACATCTTACTGAACATATCGCCCGTTGTGGGTTAGCCCAGGATGCCATCTACGAAGGCTTCCGGGTCGAAGGGAGCCAGATCGTCAGGACCTTCGCCCAGGCCAACAAGTTTGACCGGCACGCCTAATTCGCGCTGCACGGCCACAACAATGCCACCCTTAGCCGTACCGTCCAGTTTGGTCAGAGCGATGCCGGTAATGCCCGCCACCTCGGCAAACACGCGGGCTTGTTGTAGGCCGTTTTGACCGGTGGTGGCATCGAGCACCAGCAGCACCTCCGTCAGTGGAGCCTCGCGGGTGATGACGCGGGTGATCTTGCCAAGTTCATCCATTAGCCCGGTCTTGTTTTGTAGACGACCGGCGGTATCTACCAAAACCACGTCTACTCCCTCGGCCTTGCCGCGTTTGACGGCATCGAAGGCGACGGCGGCAGGGTCGGCCCCATCCTTGTCGGCGCGGACGGTTTTGACGCCGACGCGGGCACCCCACGTCTGGAGCTGGTCGGCGGCGGCGGCGCGGAAGGTATCGGCCGCCCCCAACAACACGGAGTAATCGTCAGCCACCAGCACGCGGGCTATCTTGCCAACCGTGGTGGTCTTACCCGTGCCATTGACGCCGACCACCAGCACGACTCCAGGGTTGCCCGCCGTGTGCAGGGTGCGATCGAGGGTGGGATCGACCAGCCTGATGAGTTCCTCACGCAGCATGGTCCGCACGGCGGATGGATCGGCCACGCCCTCGACGCGCACGCGGGTACGCAGGGCGTCAATCAGTTCGGTGGCCGGCCCGGCGCCGACATCGGCCAGCAGCAGCGCATCTTCTAGCTCGTCCCAGTCGGCATCGGTGAGGTGATCGCGAGAGAGGACGGCAAGTAGGGCCGCGCCGAACGGCGAGCCGGAGCGGGCCAGCCTCTCCCGCAACCGCACCAACCGCCCGGCACTGGGAGCGGGGGTGTCCTGGTCAGGGGCACCCTGCGCAACAGGTGGCCGGGAGGCAGGCCGGACGGCAGCGCGACCCTTGTCCTGGCGACGCAGCAGCACGAGCGTCACGATGACCGCCACGAGCGCTACAACAAGCGGGATCAGCCAAATAAGCACATTTGAAAAAACGAAACCATCATCCACGTGTCAAATTCTCCCACGCGTTTCCCGAGGTAGGGAGTATCGGCTACCGGTAGTGAGTTCTAACTGCGTAAGTTAACTCGCTTCGGTGAGGCGCTGGGAGATTACGGTGGTGACGCCATCGCCGCGCATGGTGACGCCGTAGAGAGCATCGGCCACCTCCATTGTGCGCTTCTGGTGGGTGATGACGATGAGTTGTGAGTTTTCGCGCAGCTCGCGGAAGATGCCCAGCAGACGCCCCAGATTCACATCATCCAGCGCAGCCTCGACCTCGTCCAAAATCAGGAACGGGCTGGGGCGCGCCTTGAAGATCGACACCAGGAACGCGATTGCCGTCAGCGACCGCTCACCGCCCGAAAGCAGGGAGAGGCGCTTGACCTTCTTGCCTGCCGGGCGCGCCTCCACATCGATACCCGTGGTAAGCAGGTTTGACGGGTCGGTCAACACCAGACGGCCCTCGCCGCCGGGGAATAGCGCCGGAAACACCCGCTCAAACATGGCAGCCGTATCCGCGTATGCCTCCGCAAACACCCGCTCTACGCGGTCGTCAATATCCTCGACGATTTTTAGCAGGTCTTGGCGACTCTTCTTCAGGTCGGTGACCTGATCGTTTAGATACTGGTGGCGTTCTTCAAGGGCGGCGAACTCTTCGAGGGCGAGGGGATTAATGGTGCCGATGCGGGCCAGGGCGCGCTCGGCTTTGGCCAACCTGGCCTCCTGCTCCTCCCGGACATAGGGGTGACCAGGGGTTTTGGTGGTTTCGACGGGTTCATCCGCCGATGCTTGCTCGGCCAACGTGAAGATGAGCAGGTGGGGGCCGTATTCTTCGATGAGGGTTTCCGGGTCGGTGCCCAACTCGTCGAGGGCGCGCTGCTGCAATTGCTCTAGGCGGGCGGTCTGCTGGGCGCGGGCCACCTCATCGCGGTGGGCCACATCGGTCAGATCACGCAGCTCCCCGGCCAGCTTATCCACCTCGATTCGGGCGGCGTCCAGCGCGGCGAGGTTTGTCTGCCGCGCCTCGTTAGCCTCTTCGCGCTCGGTGGTGGCGCGGTCGATGGATCGTCCGATGGCCGCCAGTGCTTCGGCGGCGTCGGCCTGCACGGCGGCGGCGACCAGTGCCTGCTGCTCGCGTTCGGCGGCGCGAGCGGCAGCCTTTTCGCGGGCGGCACGTTCCGTGGCGGCAGCTCTGGTAAGCCCCTGAGCGCGACCAGAGACCGCTCGCGCCCGCTCCTCACAGGTGCGTAAGGCTAGCCGGGCCTCGGTTTCGATCGCCCGGACTTGCCCGGCGGCGGCCTCGGCCTCCTGCCGCCGGATGGTGGTGGCCTCAATGGCCTCAGCCGATTCTCCCGGCGTGGCTTCGGCTATCGCCAAACGGTCAGCCAGTTCCGCGAGCGCCGCCTCGTCTTCGCCTCGCGCGGCGGTCGCCGCTGCCAGGATGGCCTGATGCCGCTGCGCCTCGGCGCGGGCTGCCCGCTGAGCTGCGCCCAGGGTGCCGAGCTGTTCGGCGACGGCCGCGAGCGCCGCATCGGATTCATGCAGCAGGGCCAGCGTGTCGTCATAGCGACGTTGCGTGGCAGCAAGCGCCTCGCGGGCGGTGGCTAGGGCAAAGCGGGCGCGCTCTCCTCGATTGGCCACAACTTCGGCGGCGGCACGAGCCTCATCGAGCGCCGATTGCAGGTGAAGCACGGAGGGGGCAGCGGCCGAGCCGCCGGAGGCTTGCCCAGGCCCAAGTAGGTCACCGGCCAAGGTGACGGCGGTCAGTTCAGGATGGGCGGCGATCAGCGCGCGGGCCTCGGCCAGATCGTCAACGATGACCACTCGGTCGAGCAGGGAGTAAAGCGCGGTGGCCGCCGGGCCGGTTGCGGTGATGATGGCGGTGGCGAGTACCCCAACCCCCGCGTCATCCTGCGCCTTAGGTTCGCGCAGAATGGCGTTATCGCTCACCACCAGCGTGGCGCGGCCAGCGTCGTCATCGCGCAGCAAGCGCAGCGCAGCTACGGCGGCCTCCAGGCTTTCGACGGCCACGGCATCGGCCAGCGGGCCAAGGGCGGCGGCGACCGCGTTTTCGTAACCGGGTGCGATGCCAAGCAGCGCGGCCACGGAACCGAGTACGCCGGGCGGGTTGGTCGCGAGCAGGGCACCCGCCCCGTCCTTGCGATCCAGGCTCAATTCCAGTGCCTCGATGCGGGCCTGTAGACCCGAGCGCTCGGTTTCGGCGGCGGAAATCTCGGCCTCCAGCGTGGCCACCTCGTCCGTGATCGCGGTTAAAGCGTCGGCGGCGGCCTCATGCTCCGCATCCAGACCCTCCTCTCCGGCCTCGGCGCCCACCACCTTGGTCTCGAGCGCGGCGAAAGCCCTGGTGGCGTCGCGCTCGCGCTCCTCGGCATCGGCCAGGGCCGCCCGCACGCGCTCTAGTTCAACGTCGGCACCCTCCACGCGGGAGCGCTTGGCTGCCACCTGCCCGGCCAGGCGGGCGATGCCTTCGCGGCGGTCGGCTGCGCCCCGATGCAGGGCGGCAAGCTCGCGCTCGGCGGCGGCGGCTTCTTCTTCGGCCTGCCTGCGTTGTTCGACGGCGGTCGCCAGCGCGGCTCTTGCCGCCTCAACCTCGCGGGCTAGTTCCGCCTCCGATGTCCGCGCCCGTTCGGCCTGCGCCTCCAACTCGGCTGGGTCTTGGCCACGAGCCTCCGGCTCGGCCGCACCGAGCAGCCGCGCCCGCTCCCCGGCCAGGGTTTCGGTGCCGCGCAATCGCTCGCGCAGGGCCACCAGGGAGTGGAAGGTGTCGGCGGCGTGGGCGGCGACCGTCGTAGTCGTCGCCGAGGCGATCTCCAGCCGGGATAATTCGGAGCGGGCCGTGCCCAGGGCAGCCTCGGTGGCGGCCTGGCGCTCGCGGATCATCGCTTCGTCGGCCCGCTCGGATTCGAGCTGGGCGGTCAGTTGTGCCAGGTCGTCGGCAAGTAGGCGGGAGCGGGCGTCGCGCACCTCGGCCTGAACGATGCGGGCCTTGCGGGCGGCGTCGGCCTGTCGCCCCAATGGCCCCAACTGCCGACGCAGCTCGTGGGTGAGATCTTCGAGCCGGGCGAGGTTTGAGGCCATCTGGTCGAGCTTCCGCAGCGCCTTTTCCTTGCGCTTGCGGTGTTTGAGTACCCCGGCGGCCTCTTCGACGAAGCCGCGCCGCTCCTCGGGGGTGGCGCGCAGCACGGCATCGAGCTGCCCCTGCCCAACA
>WQZL01000123.1 GCA_009780755.1 Promicromonosporaceae bacterium
GACTCTACGCAACCTCGGGTAGCATCCCGAGCGAGGTTTACATCTACCCCTCCCAGGAGCTCTGAGAACACCCCTCACGGAAAGCCGTCGCCCAGCCGAACGGCGCTGCGGGAAGACAACGCACCTAACTGGCCTCTTGTGGCAGTTGATTCTTAACCTCCCTTGCCTGCCCTAGTTCTGCGGCGCTTTCGCGCGCCGCTCGCAGGCGCTAGCAACCCGAAAGAAGTGATTTACCGTGGCTTCCACCACGCCTACCAATGCCCCTAATGCCGCCCGCTATTCGATGGGCCTGCTCATCGTCATCTTGCTCTCCTACATCGTGGTTGGTTTCCCCGATGGCTCCTTTACCGTCTCCTGGACGCAGATGGCCGAGGAGAACCCCGATTTCACCACCGCCCACACCGGGTGGATTCTGGTGGGCTACTCGGTCACCTACACCCTGGCCGGAGTGCTGCTCGGTCGCCTGAATCGTCGATATAAGTTGCCGCACATCTACTTCTTCGGCTTGGTAATCATGGCGCTCGGTTTTGTGACGTTGGCGCTGTCCCCAAACTTTATGTGGAAGCTCATCACCATCACGGTGTATGGCTTGGGCACTGGTTTCATGGCCTCGTCCATGAACTCGTACATGGCCAAACATTTCACGGCCAAGCACAACAACTGGATGCACTTCTGCTGGGGCATCGGCGCGGCGGTCAGCCCGCTCATCATGGGCCAGATCATGAATCTGGAGAATGCCTCCTGGCGGATCGGCTACTACGTCATCACCGCCATTATTGCCGTGGTGGCCGTGATGCTGCTGTGGTCGTTTGGCCGCAAAATGTGGATCGACGAGCCTGCCGCCACGCAGGCCGCCGAACTGCTTGATGACGAGGCGGATGCAGATGGCGCCGAGCCTCTAGCGCCAGGCCACTCCAAGCGTTACCTAACCAAGCAGAGCCACCAGTTTGTCGAGATTTTGACGTTCTTCTTCCTGGGCGGGACCGACTACACCATCGTCTTTTTCACCGGTGTAGCCGTTTACAACATGGGGTTGGTTGATTCCCTGGATGCCACGTTGTTGTTCTCGACCATCTACTACGCCTTCATGACTCTCGGTCGTCTCTTTGCCGGGTCAATCACTAGGTGGTTTACCGAGGTGACGATCATTCGCATTTCGATTGCGATTTCGGTTGGCGGCATCGCGTTGCTCGCCTTCACCGGCAATATTGTCGGCATGGCCGTCACCGGTCTGGGTCTGGCTCCGCTGCTGCCCACGCTGGTCTCGGACACCTCGCACCGTTTCCGGCCGAAGGTGCTGCCGAAGATCGTCGGCTATGAGCTGGCCGCCTTCGGGGCGGGCATCGCCGCGCTGTTCTTCCTGACCAGCCAGGTGCTTACCTGGGTGGCGGACTACCTGCCGGGATACTGCCCCGACCCGAACGCCTACGGCCAGTACCTGTCCTGCCAAATCGCCATGAACCCGCAGGGCTACCTGTGGCTCTTCCCCCTGGCCGCCTTCTTCGCCATCGGCGTCTTCTGCTGCAACGAGTACCTAGAACTAGCCATGCGCCGCACCGGCTGCACCCGCCAGAGTTAACATACATCCAATGTATGTTCGTCCACTTCGTCGGCCTACTCAACCATCCGTGGGGTCTGGCTAGTAGCGGTTGAGGGTGGCGAAGATGCGGGCGATGAATGTTTCGCGGTCTATGGTTTCGACTAGGTGAGCGTTGGGGGTTAGCTTCTTGTCGGAGTAACGGTCGGTGACCATCATGCCGCAGGTAATGGTGCCCCGCGTTTCCACGCCGATAAAGCAGTGGCCCGAGGTGAAGTAGGAGTCATCGGCGGCGTAAAGTACAGCCGTGGGATCGTGCAGCGCCGAACCCCGACCATTGGAATAGTGGAGAACGTCGTTGTAGTAGCCGTCCATCACGTCGTAGAACAGCCGGGCGGCTGGCGTTCCCAGCTCCTTTACCGCAGCCAGCTCTTCGCGGGTGATGTACGCCTGATGGGTCACGTCAAGCGGCAGCAGCCAGACCGGCACGCCGGAGTGCAGCACCCGCTCGGCGGCCTCTGGGTCAACGTAAAAGTTATATTCGGCTGCCGCCGTGGTGTTCCCGGCCAGCACGGCCCCACCCATTGCGATGATGCGCCGCAGGTATTTGGGCAGGTCATCATAGGTGGCCAGGGCGATGGCCACGTTTGTCATCGGGCCGGTCACCACCAGGTCTATCGGCACCTGGCTGGCCTTGGCTATCTCGTAGATCATCTGCCAGGCGGGTCGCGAATCGGTTTTACGGCCTGCGCGCGGGATGACGACACCCCGCATTCCATCCTGCCCGTGATACTCGGCGGCGGTAACTAGCGTGCGGGTGAGCGGCCTTGCGGCGCCAGCGGCCACCGGTACGTCCCAGTCAAGCAGGGCCGTAACGTCGAGGGCATTGCGGACACCGTTTACCAGCTCGGTATTACCCGCCGTCACGGTGATGGCGCGCACGTCAAGGGCGGTCAACTGCCGGGCCAAAATGAGCGCGGCGATGTCGTCGGTGCCCGGATCGCAGTCGATGATGGTCGGGTACGGGGTCATGACGCTAGCCTCCTGGTGTGTTCCGCGACGGCCTCAACAATCAGATCAACGTACGCCTGCCGGTCGATGCCCATAGCCACCTGCGTGTTCGGTGGCTGCCCCGCCGAGCCGTACCAGTCGCCGATGGTGGCACCGCAGGCGTATTGCCCTGCCGTTTCGATCTGCACGTACAGATCACGGGTTTGCAGGATTTCGGGATTTGTCAGCGCTACTATGGCCACCGGATCGTGTACGGGCGCACCCTCGTAACCAATCTCGCGATGGAACTCAAAGAAGAACTCCAGCCAGTCGGCCACGATCTCGGCAAGCTGTCCACCAATGGCTCGCACCCGGTCAAAATCTTGGGGCAGGAAGCACGCCTTCTCGGTGACATCCAACCCGGCCATGCGCAGGGGCAGGCCAGACTCAAAGACGATCTGCGCGGCCTGCGGGTCTACCAGGATGTTGAATTCGGCCGCCGGGGTCCAGTTGCCCGACTGGATGCCGCCGCCCATCAAGGAGATGCCCGCAATCTTCGGCTTTAGTTCCGGGTGAGCTAGCAACAAGATGGCTACGTTGGTAAGCGCGCCGGTGGGCACCAGCCAGATCGGCTCGGCAGTCTCGCGCAGCAGGCGGGCCATGAGTTCGACGGCGCCACCGGGTTGCACATCCATTTCTGGCTCGGGCAGCGCGGGACCATCCAGCCCAGATTCGCCGTGCACGGACGGAGCAATCATCGGTTCGACGACGAGCGGTCGCGTCGCGCCCTGGGCCAACGGTATGTCGGTGGCGCCAAGCAGGGTGAGGATGCGACGAGCGTTATATGTGGTGTTTGCCAGCGATGAGTTACCGCCCACCGTGGTGACGCCGCGCACGTCCAGCCCCTTGGCCGCGAAGGCCAGCACCCAGGCGATGGCATCATCGTGGCCTGGGTCGCCATCTAGGATGACCGGGATACTCATGGCTCCTCCGGTAGTTCATCATCACGGGTGGGATACGAGGGCTGCGCACCCTCGCCGGTAACAGCATAGGCTCCGACGCGCACAGCATACCGAGTGGCATCAATCAAGGTATCGCCGTCGGCTAAGCGGCAGGCAAGTGCCCCCACGAAAGCGTCACCAGCGCCGGTGGTGTCCACCGCCTTGACCTTCGGAGCGGGAATGGGACCGATGGCGTGACTGTCCCCAACCATTGCTCCGGCCGAACCGAGGGTCATCACCACGGAGGGTACCCCGGCATCTAGCAGACGACGGGCGAGGTCAACATACGATGTGACCTGCGGCTGAACACCTGACAAGCATTCCAGCGCGCCGATGGCTTCGTGTTCGTTGACAACGAGGGGATTAGCAAGGCGGATCACCTCGGGATCGAGAGCAATCACCGGAGCCAGGTTGAGCAATAAGCGCCCCGAGGTGGCGCGGGCCACGGTCGCTATGGCGTCGGGAGAAATCTCGCACTGCACCACCACCACGGTTGCCGTCGCGATGCGGTCTACCTGTTTGGCAATCTCCGCGGCGGTAACGGCCAGATTGGCGCCAGGAATAACGACTATGGCGTTTTCCCCGTCATCGCCTACGGAAATGAGCGCGATTCCGGTAGGGCCGGGCACGGCGCGAACCCCGGTGAGATCAAGGCCGATTTCGGCAAGATGAGCGGTGGCGCTGATGGCGAACTCATCGGAACCAACGGCACCGATTAACGCCACATCTTGCGCGCTTTCCGAAAGCAAGGCCGCCGCTACCGCCTGGTTGGCACCCTTGCCGCCGGGCAGCGTGACTAGATCGCGCCCAATCAGGGTCTCCCCCGGCTTCGGGTTTCTGCTTACGCGCGCCACCAGGTCGGCGTTGATTGATCCAACCACCACGATTTTTGCCACTATTGCTCCTAACGCAACTTCCAAGTAAGCATCCAAGTCTATGTCCTGGGGAACCCACTGGCAGGGAGCAGCAAGTATTAGATCGGCAATCTCAGATCAAACTGCCGATTTCATCTCAGGCGAAGGTATCGAGGGGCGGCGGCTTCTCGGCTCGCACCCCGACGGCGTAATCGGCCGCGATCAGCTCGTGGTGGCGAATCACCTCGGCCACCACGAAAGCTCGAAACGCCTCGGCGAACGCCGGGTCTAACCCAGCCTCGGTCGCGATGGCCACCAGGCGGGCAATTTGCTGCTGGTCGCGGGCCGGATCGGCCGGAGGCAAACCGTCCTCGGCCTTAATCTCGCCTACCCGTTGCGTCATGCGGAAACGCTCGGCCAGCATATGCACCAGCGCCGCGTCAATATTGTCGATGCTGCGACGCAGTTTCAAGATTTCTGCCGGAATCGGCTGCCCACTCATGCCCTTCATTCTAGGAGCCAGAACGCATTGTCTATGCCGATTCAGCCATTCCTGGGCGACGTGTCCTGACTTTACGCCCAACCTACGGTAACGTAACCTACGGTAGCGTAACTATCGCCGCGCAGAGAGGCTCCGCCCATGAACATCAGCACCACCCCGGCCCTGGTTGTCGCCCCCGATGACTACAGCATCAACACGTTGATGGATCTGCGCACGGAACGCACCGGCGATGGTCCGCTGATTGAACGACGCGAAACCCCATCTGCCCCGTGGGTGCAGATCAGCGCCAACGCGTTTAAGGCCGAGGTGATCGCCGTGGCCCGCGGGCTGGTGGCCCACGGCGTCGGCATCGGTGATCGCGTCGGCATCATGAGCCGCACCCGCTACGAGTGGACGCTGATCGACTTCGCCATCTGGAGCATCGGCGCCGTCAGTGTGCCAATCTACGAGACCTCCTCCCCCGATCAGGCCGGGTGGATTCTGGCCGATGCCGGGGTCACTCATTTGGTGGTCGAGACGCAGACTCATGTCGGCATCATCGATGCGGTTCGCGACGAACTACCCGAGTTGCGCGAGGTGCTGGTGATCGATGAGGGCGCCATCGCCCAGCTTTTGGCCGACGGTAAGGCCATAGACGAGGCCGATGTACTTGCTCGCCGTAAGGCCGTGATCGGCTCCGATTTGGCAACCATCATCTACACCTCTGGCTCCACCGGCCGCCCCAAAGGCGCCGAACTCACCCACTACAACTTCGTTTACGTCGCCCAAAATGCGGCCGCCGCCCTGCCCGAGATGATGGATCATGCAGGCGCCCGCACGCTGCTATTTCTGCCGCTGGCCCATGTCCTCGCCCGCGTGATCCAGACCACGGTACTCTCCGCCAGCACCGTAATGGGCCATGCCCCCGATGTGAAGAACCTGGTCGGCGACATGCAGACGTTTAAGCCGACATTCCTGCTGGCCGTGCCTCGCGTATTTGAGAAGGTGTACAACTCCGCCGAACAAAAGGCGTCGGCCTCGAAAATCAAACGACACATCTTTTACTGGGCTGTGCGCGTGACCATCGCCTATTCCCGCGCGATGGATGCCGAAAAGATGCCGCTCAAACTGCGGCTGGGCCATCGCATTGCCGACCGTCTCGTACTCGCCAAGCTGCGGGCCGCCATGGGTGGGCAGATTACCAGCGCTATCTCTGGCGGCGCTCCGCTCGGTGAGCGTCTGGGTCACTTCTTCCGCGGGCTTGGTGTACTCGTACTTGACGGCTACGGTCTGACCGAAACCACGGCCCCGGCTGCGGTCTGCCTACCGCAGTCGTTCATCGTCGGGTCTGTCGGCCCGGCGATTCCCGGCACGTTTATCAAGATCGCCACCGACGGCGAGGTACTCATCAAGGGGCCGCATGTGTTCCGCGGCTACCTGGGACAGCCCGAACTCACTGCCGAGGCGCTAGTCACCGACGAGGATGGCACCTGGTTCCACTCCGGCGACATTGGCACGCTCGACAATCAGGGTCGTCTGCGCATCACCGGCCGAAAAAAGGAACTCATCATTACCGCCGGTGGGAAGAACGTGGCGCCGGCCGCGTTAGAGGATCGGCTGCGTTCGCATCCGCTCATTTCCCAGGTGGTGGCGGTGGGCGATCAGCGGCCCTTCATCGGCGCGCTGCTCACGCTCGACGCCGAGATGCTGCCCGGTTGGCTAGCCACGCACGACCTGCCGAACCTACCGATCTCCGAGGCGCGGAGGCACCCAGCCGTACTCGCCTCGCTGCAAAGGGCCGTTGATCGCGCCAACCGAAAGGTTTCCCGCGCCGAACAGATTCGGAAGTTCGAGGTGCTGGATTCCGATTTCACCGAGGCCAACGGGCTGCTCACCCCCTCCATGAAGGTGAAGAAAGCCGAGGTCAAGGCCAAGTTCACCGACGTGATCGACGCACTGTACGCGGGCTGATTGCCAACTTAGGCGTCAATCTTGGACGGCCTTGGCCACGGCGATGCAGCCGGTGATGTGAGCCTGTTCGGCTGAGGTCAGTTGCCGGGAGGCGGCGAGGGCGTCTGCGAAGGTCCAGTGCGCGTTGATTATGGAGCGGACGATCACCCAGTCGCGAGCGCGATCCGGGTCAAGGCCACCTGCATCGATTAGCGCGCCGAGCCGGTTGCGGACACCCCAACGCACCGCATCGCCATACTCGTCGTAGCGGTTGCGCACCATAGGCTCGCACTCGTATGCGGGCCATCCGTTCATCGGCTTAGGGTCGATGGCCAGCCAGGCCGGTTCGCCATACCGTTCGCCCCGTAGCACATTGTCATAGTGCAGATCGCAGTGGATGACAGCGGTGGGCGGCTCCGCGCTCAGGTCGCGGGCCAGCGAGATTGCCTGGTCAACATAGCGCCGCGGAATCGGCACCTCGGCCCGGTCTTGCGCCAACGCCGCTACCCAGCCGGTGACGTAATCGGCCACCGTTGGCAACTGCGGCATCGGCGGCACATGCAACCGTTCATATAGGGCGCCGACAACCTCGCACGCCGCCACGTCCCACAGGGGTTTCAGCGTCTCCTGGCTCAGCCGCTCCAGCAGCAGCGCCCGGTGCGCCGGACTGGCTCGCAGCAGCCGCACCGCGCCCCGGCCCTGCCACCGACCAAGCACCAGATGCTCCCCTCGGGA
>WQZL01000124.1 GCA_009780755.1 Promicromonosporaceae bacterium
CGGCATCGTCCATTCTGACCGCCGACGCCGCCTACGCGGTGCTTGAACATGTCGAACAGGCAGCCCCGGCCTGGGCGCTTAGCCTGCGCGGCCTGGGTGCCGACCGAGAGCTGTTGGAGTCCATCTTGACGGCGATGCTGCGCGAAGCCTTGGGTGGTGCCGATGCCGACGAAACACTGGCCATCAATCCGGCAGAGGGTCTGCAAGCGAAGCATCTGGGTTCGGTTTGGTATCGCGCTCAGCTGGCGCGCCGCTTCCACAATGAGGCGGTGGCTCAGGCGCTTCACGCCCGCCGCCACTGGTATGTGCGCCTCTTCCGCCTGGCCGGTCGCGCCCCCCTGCCTCAAACGGTGGAACTAGACGACCAAATGCCCCCCACCCTAACCACCCCCTCCGGTGGCTGAGCGCCCAGACATTCCGTCCAG
Organism: Promicromonosporaceae bacterium; assembly: GCA_009780755.1. Lineage (GTDB taxonomy): Bacteria > Actinomycetota > Actinomycetes > Actinomycetales > Cellulomonadaceae > Xylanimonas. Next base: position 426 of record WQZL01000124.1, read on the forward strand.
AAATCACGCACAGATCGTATGTATTTTCAGGTGTTTCGCGTCTCTTCCCTGTGAACATCGTGTAGAAACGCGAATAGGTGTTCGTTCTAACAGGAGGCAATGATGCGCCCCTCTGCTCGCCCCGGTTTTGCTACTTCTAGGCGGACGGCTTCAGTGGCGACGCTGGCGCTGGTGATCTCTATGTTCCCGGCCACAACGGGACACACACACACACACACACCGGTTGCGCCCGCTGACCTCCCAATAGCAGTAGTCACCCTCCCCGACACCGGGTGGTTGAGTAGGGAGCGTAGCGACCGTGTCGAAACCACGATGCCCGTCATTCTGCGCGAGCGAAGCGAGTCGCAGAACCTAGCCCCGGCGGCTAGTGAACCGCGCTTCACCGACGTTCCCGCCGCTAACCAATTCCAGAGCTACATCAACTGGATGGCCCAGACCGGCATCACCACGGGCTACCCGGATAACACGTTCCGTCCGCTAAACCCGGTCTCCCGTCAGGCAATGGCCGCATTCCTATACCGGGCGATTACCGGCCAGACCTCGGACTTCCGCACCCCCACAAGGGCGAGTTTCAGCGACAAGCCGGTAACGGGCAGCTTCTTCCGGGAGGTGGAATGGCTGGCCACCACGGGCATCACCACGGGCTGGCCCGACGGCACCTTCCGCCCGGTTCTGAACGTGGAGCGGCAGGCAATGGCCGCGTTCTTGTTCCGCGCGGCTGGCTGTCCGGCCTTCGCCCCGCCCGCTGGCGCGACATTCGTGGATGTGCCCGCGGTTCACCAGTTCTTCCGTGAGATTGAGTGGATGGCCTCGACCGGTGTGACCACGGGTTGGACGGTAGAGGGTCGGGTGGAATTCCGCCCCGGCGCGCCGATTGAACGGCAGGCGATGGCCGCGTTCATGCACCGCGCCAATTCTCAGGGTTTATTCCAACCGGCAGTGAATAACTGCGCTGGCCAGCAGGCTCCCACGCCACCATCGGCCCCCACGCCAACCCAGCCAACAACGCCGCGGCCAACGCAGCCCGCGACCACTCCTACAGCCACGCCGACGCAACCACCAGCTACCCCCACCCCATCTCCGACCCCAACGCCTACCCCAGACATTCCGGGCCTGCTAACAACAAACTCGAACGGCACGGTTCCGGTCGCAGGCATCACCCCAGACCATGACGGCGTACTGGTGCGAGTGAGCGTCGAGAACGCGCCCGCCGATCTGGTTATTAGTGGCGCGGGTGGCCCAGTGATGAGCGTGACCGGCGGTCGCTCGGCCTCCACAACGGTGCTGCTGCCGTTGGTGAATGGCCGGGTGAACCTCTCGGCCTCCACCCCGGTGGTCGCAGAGGTAACCGCGCTGGCTGGTTTCATCGGTAACCCAGAAGTTCCAGGCTCGGTAGTCACACTGGATCAGGTAGTAACCCGCGCGGACACCGACGGCGCCGAACACGCGGGCGCAAACATCTCCGTTGCCCCCACCGCCGTGGGCTTAGTGGGGTTGGGCGGTGTCCCGGCCACCGATGTGCGCGCGGCCTTCATCACCGCCACCATCACCGCGCCCCGCGCTGGCGTGGTCGAAATTGCCGGCCAGCAGTTCACCGTCCGCGCGGGCGCTCAGTCGGTCACCACAATCGTGATGCCCGAAACAGACGGCACCGTTCCGGTCACCTTCACCCCAACCACCGGCTCCGCCACCGCCGACCTCCGCCTAGACGTTCGCGGCTGGGTGCCTGGCGCCGCCCAGGGTACTCCGGCAGCGAATGTCACCGGCGGCTTCGTGCCCGCCGCTTCTGATGCGGTGATCCCCGATGACTCCGCCATCGGGGTCAAGGTGATCTTCGGCGCCGCCTCCGATGTACCAATGCAGCTCGATGTTGTTGACCTCCCAGGGGAGGCAGGCAGCACCGCTCCGGCCTGGATCGGCGCCTTCCTGGCCGCTAACCCCGTGGCTAGCCCAACATCTACTGCTCCCGCAATCACCATCGACACCCCCGCGCCGGGTGGCGTGCTGGCCGTGGACATGACCGAAGAGGCACTGCGCCTCTACGGGCGAGTCACCGGGGGAGTGGCCGTCGAGCGGGTAGAACTCCTGCTCAACAACGACCCCCAGGGCACCGCCGCCGTCACCTACGACCTAGCCGGAACCGCCTGGCTCATCGAGGGCATGGCCCCCGAGGGGCTACACACCATCACGGTACGGGTCACGGATCGCGCGGGCCGCACCGCACAGGCCAGCATCACGATTGATGGCGCGCCACTGGACGAGGATGACGTGGTGCTAGCCCCCGGTACCGTGGTGTTGGACGCCACTACCGACACCGGCGAATACCTGATTCAAGCCTGGAACGGCGACACCCTCACCCTAACCGTCGCCCCGAACTTCGCCCCCGGCTACGTAATCGTCGCCGGAGTAACCCCCGAAACCCCACAAGGATTCCTCCGCCGCGTCGAGTCCATCGACCTAGTAGGCGACGACTGGATAGTCACCACCAGCCCGGCGTTGTTGACTGATGCGATCTGGCACGCCGATGTTTCCGAGACCGTTAATCCGCTAGATTATGGGTTTGCGGTGGTAGACGAGAACCGCGAGCCTGCCGAGGGCTGGTACATGGTCGAGGGTGACGGCTCGGCCATCCGGGGGCTGGTAGCCCCACCTGGCCCGCTCGCTATCGCTGAGGGTGGGGGTTATGTGGGGATAGCTCCGGCGAGATCATTGTTCTCACAGGGCATTGACCTGGCGGCGACCTTCGCCTGGAGCGCCTCGGGCAGTAGGGATTATTCGCAGGCCGACGCGGGCGTGCTGGCTGCGCTGCCGGGGCAGATCAGAGCCTCGGGTGGGGTGGCCGTCACCGCGACCGCTTCTGCGAGCGTGGATGTGACGCTAAACATCCGAATTGGGGTAGACACTTTCTTATTCTTCCCCTATCCGGTGCTAAGGGAGTTTGACCTGATCGCCACGGCCAACGCCGAGGCCGGGGTGGAGCTGGCCGCCGCGTTCAACGCAACCTGGGAGGGCGACTTCGAGCGAAAGATCGCCGGGTTCGACCTGCCGCCGGTCAAGTTCTACGTGGGCATTCCCATCTACGTGACCTCGCACATCGGCGCGTACATCGAGGGCGACTTCGAGTTGACGGGTGAGGCCAACCTCACGCTCTCGGCTTCCGTGGGCCGCACCTGGCAATACGGCATCACTTACCGCCGCGGCACCGGGCTGGACACCATCAACGAGACCTTCGACCGCAGCCAGCCCCTAACCTTCGGCGACGGCCACGGCGTCACCGCCGCAGTCGGGCTGGAAGCCGGATTCGGCCCGAAGCTCGTGTTCAGCATCATGCTCTACGACGCAATCGGCCCCGAGTTCACCCTCGGCGTCCGCTGCGGCGTTGAGGCCAGCTGGTCGGGCGATTGGACCGTCACCCCAGCTCAACAAGCCGCCGAACTGGAAATCTACATCCAAGCCCGCGCCGACGGCGCCGTAGTAGTCCAAGTCCCTATCCTCGGCTGGGAAATCTTCCGCATAGACCTCCCCAACATCGCCAACCTCCGCTTCCCCATAACCACCTGGTGCTGGACACCCCAAACCGGCCTCCAACGCGGAACCCTGGAAGACGGAATCTGCGTAGCCGAGCCAGAACTACCTCCCGTAACAGGAGTGACGCGGATTTCGGCAGGAGGTACGCATTCGCTTGCTGTTACTAACAGCGGTTTAGTTGTGGCCTGGGGTGATGGGGGGAGTGGTCGTCTTGGCGATGGTGAGTCCATCAATAGGCTGACTCCGGTGAGAGTGCGTGGCGTAGGAGGTTCAGGCTATTTGGAAAACATTGCCTCTGTTTCTGCTGGTGGATCGCATTCGCTGGCTCTATCTGCTGACGGCACAGTTTATGCCTGGGGCGACGGCAGGTGGGGTCGCCTTGGTGACGGAGGATCTGTTAACAGGCTGACCCCAGTGCGGGTACGCGGCGCGGGAGGTTCGGGTTACTTGGAGAACATCGTGGCGATTTCCGCCGGCGGGTCACATTCATTAGCCCTAGCTGCTGATGGCTCAGTTTATGCCTGGGGTGACGGAACAGAAGGCAGGCTTGGGCATGGCGGGACAGCTGATCGGTTCACTCCAATGCGAGTGCGCGGGGCTAGCGATTCGGCACCTTTGGCTGATATCACCGCAGTGTCCGCAGGCAGCTCGCATTCACTGGCCTTGAGTGCAGACGGTTGGATATACGAATGGGGACGCTGTATGAGATCGACAAGTTTCCAAGAGCGACCTGCATGTAGCAATTTCGTGCCAACACTGGTGGGAGGGTCATTCAATAGAGATATTGCTTCGATTTCTGCTGGTGGATCACATTCATTGGCTTTGGCAAATGATGGTTCTGTGTTGGCTTGGGGTTCTGCTTGGTTAAATCGTTGGGGCAGTGGTCACGCTTTTGGAAGCACATTCTTGTCTCGAGTTTCACAGCTAGACGGCAGCGTTGCTGTTTCTGCTGGTTCGCTAGGCTCGCTGTTCTTAGCTCCGGATGGAACTGTACGGGATTCTGGTGCAAACGTTAATTGGCGAGGTTCTGGTACGCGCAGAGTGCCTGGCGTGGGAGGTTCTTATCATTTGGCTGGAATTGTTGCTATTTCGGAGGGAGGCGACCACGCCCTAGCCGTGTCTTCTGTTGGCATGGTATACGCATGGGGTGCAGGAGGAAGTGGACGACTTGGTAATGGCATCACATCTGGAAGTTCGATACCGATTCGTGTTCGCGGCATTAATGGCATCGGTTACTTGCTTCTCGGCCCACAAGGTTGACGCTATGGGTGATTCCAATCTGCTCAAGCCGCACGAAATGTTCCGCGAGAAACAGTTGCAGCATCAAAAAGCGATCAGTGCTTTGCTGACGATCACCTGCGGCAACCATCGGCTTCGTCATTCTGCACGGAGCGAGGTACGAGCGTAGTCGCAGAACCTAGACCCGACGGTTACCGTTACCTCTAGGTTCTGCGACTCGCTAACGCTCGCGCAGAGTGACGCGAGGGGAAACCGGTGGTCAGGAGCCGAGTAGGGCTAGGGGGATTACGGCTATGCCGTCGGGGTGGCGGTAGGCGGTCGGACCGGTGTTGACGATGATTAGGTCGATTACCCGATTCCCATACGCGCGGGCGAGCCACTTCAGGTGTCGCACGTCGTGATCCGTGATGGTGCCGTTGAGCTTGACCTCAATGGCCAGCACATTACCTTCAGGATCGGTGAGCAATCATTCAAGGCTGATGGTAGCCACTTAGATACCCCGCTCGCTGGCTGAGCGTAAGTCACGCCCCTATCTTACATGTAGCAGGGGTTGAATCTTACAGGTAGCAGGCAGCGAATCTTACAGATAGCAGGGTTACGTGGAGCGAGGTACGGGCGTAGTCGCAGGACCTAGTGTTGGTGGTTGCTGTCGGGTCTGGGTCCTGCGACTCGCTGGCGCTCGCGCAGAATGACGTGGGGTGGCTTGAATTGAAGTTGGTGGGGAAGTGGTTGGTGGTATCTCTTGCGTGTCGTGTTGGACGGGCGTATAATTGGGGTATGGAAACCATCCGGAATCCCCAGCCAGTTGGCGTGTTGTGTGTTGATGAGGTTCCGGTTGCGGTGAGTGTGGATTGCCCGTTTGACCAGGGGTGGGTAGCGATTCAGGATTGGTTTGATCGGGAAATGGATAAACCAAGGAAATCGTTGCTTGATGCGGGGTTGGTCAATGAGTTCCGGCGGGAATTGCTGGTATTTGAACGCCCCACCGAACGGGAGGATTTGCCTGGGTTGTTGCGGGCGTTACAAGAAGCAGAATCAGCTATCGCGGACGTGAAGGCTGAGATCGCGTTACGGCTGGGTAGTGTGCGTGAGGTCGGGCTAGCCCTGCGGGCTTCGCCGAACTCGGTGAAGAAGTTCTTGGGGTTTGCTAAAACCCTGCAAGAAGAAATGGGTCATACCCATGACGCGCTGCGTAACGGATACCTGACCGAGCAACGCGCTCGGATCATCATCACCGAGACTGCATGTCTGAAACCTTCGCTGCGGGTCAAGGCAGACGAGTTGTTGTGCGCTAACCCGGCCGAGATCGCCGGGCTAGGCACAAGACATTTGACGGGTAAGGCCCGTGGGGTAGCTGCTCGGCTTGACCAGCAAGCAGTAGTTGAACGCAACCGTGCGGCTGCCGCCGCCAGGCACGTTTCGCTGAGGCCATTGCCCGATGGGATGTGTCGGTTGTCTGCCACGCTCCCGATGAAACCAGGGATCACCCTGTTCGCGGAGTTAACCCGCCAGGCTGAGAGACAACTAGCCAGTGTTGGTTCTGGGCCGGAGTCTCGCAGCAGAGGGGCGATTATGGCTGACACCCTGGTTGAACGCGTTGTCGGTCACCCCAGCGCGGATAACGTTTCGATCCATTTGAATCTCATCATGTCTGATACCGCGCTCCTGGGAGTAGGCAGCGAACCTGCCACTGTCCTTGATGGTAACGGGGTAGGTTACGGGGTGATCCCAGCAGCGGTAGCCCGCAACATGCTTTCTGCGGGGTTCAAAGAAGGTAAGACCTGGCTCCGGCGTATCTACGCCACCCCCACCAACGGTGAACTAGTAGCTGCTACTACCAGCCGACGGTTCTTTACCGGCGCGATGGCTACCTGGCTCAAAGTCCGAGACCAAGGCATCTGCCGCACCCCATACTGCGACGCACCAATCAGGCATCTCGACCACATCCAACCCCACTCAAAAGGCGGACCAACCACCATCACCAACGGCCAAGGACTATGCATCACCTGCAATGAGACCAAAGACACGCCCGGCTGGAAAAGCGAAGTAGTACCCGGACCACGACACACCGTCCGAACCACCACCCCCTCCCAATACACCTTCCACTCCACCACACCACCACCCCCACAACCCAACGGCTGAGTCTGCCGAAACCACCAACACCTGCACGTCGAGGTGGTTTCGACACGTCCCTCGTTCCTCGCTCCTACTCAACCACCTGTAGCCCTGGGCATTGGTGGCAGCGACTTTGGGGCTGTCAGTTTTTCGGTGTAATTGGCTGTTTGGTTATTGGTTTTTAGTGGCCGGAATGCGGCCTGTGAAGGTGATGGCGA
>WQZL01000125.1 GCA_009780755.1 Promicromonosporaceae bacterium
CGACAGATTTTCGACCGATGTGCGCCAAATCTCGGTATGGAGGGGGGGGGCAACGGGATAGCGTGAGAGGGTTCGCGGGCAAATCGTCCGCTTACTATCAACGAAGATTGGAGCATCATGCAAGACACGAAAAAGACCACCAGCAGGCGTCGGATCGCCAAGGTTGCACTAGCGGCAACGATGGCCCTCGGACTAGGTATTGGCGCCGCCGCCCCCGCCCACGCTGGGGTTATCAGGGTCACCGGTAACCAGAATTGCCTGCCTCCGCTTCACGGCTGGGCTGAGGGGCGCGTACTCGGCGATTGGACGGTTGCTCCTCCCGGTAGTGGAGCCCGTTGGGGGAACAACCCCGGTCCTAACTTTCTCACTGTGCGTGCTTCGACACCGGTTCCAGGTGGAGGTCCCTGGTTCATCATTGCGTCTCGGGGTCTCGCAGTTTCTGCTTCTGGGTGGTCAGGTTGCCACCGAATCTGATGAAGAGTAGAGCGAAGCGCTTTCTTTGGCTGCGTGTCGCCCTGGCAGGGAGTGCGTTAGCACTTGTTAGTGCTTGTGGGAGTGCATCCTCGTATGAGGAACCAGAAGATACTGCGTCTTTACCCACGGAGCTAAGCGTGTCTGCCCCCGCTGTAGACTCAAACTACTTCGACGGCACTCCACAGGAATGGATAGAAGCGCATGTGATTTGCCTTGAACGTTACGGGTTGGTGGCAATTCCTGGTGATCCGAATGATAGTCCGTCATTTGAGATTCTTGATTATGATATGCCACGGGAAGAAATGTTCATGTTTGTGCAGTCTTGTCGGGATGAAATCGGTTCGTTACCTGTTACTGAACCGACTGAGGAAAGCGTGATCGAGGCACACGGGTGGCTGATGGGGCAGTATCGTTGCTTCGTTGCTGCCGGTTTCGATATGGAACCGCCCCCATCGCTGGAATCATCTCTCGATCAGGTGGCCAGGGTGGGACTCTTTGTTTTCGATCCTGTCGAGATGGCCTGGGATAGTGTTTCTGACGCTCACGGTAACAGTAGCGAATACTCGTGGGATGAGTTGCTGGCCTTGTGCCCGCGTTCCACGGAAGAGTGGCCTCAGTAGTTGGGTTGGTTCGTCATCTCCAGTGGTTGAGCTTGTCGCAACCACTTTACCCACCCACGTCATTCTGCGGGAGCGTTAGCGAGTCGCAGAACCCAGAGTTAGCGGTCGCCGCCGGGTTTAGGTTCTGCGACTGCGCTCGTTCCTTGCTCCGCGCAGAAAGACGGGGGTAGGCTGTGCGCCTTGATGCAGTGCGGGCGGCTTGTGCGGGGTGGAGAGGAGATTCGAGCCAGGTTTGCCCGTTTTGCGTCATTTAGTGACTGATTTTCGACCGATTTGCGCCAAATCTCAGTACGGGTCTGATAACTACAAGATTGGATAATGAGCATGGAAAGCAACAAGCGACTTTTTCGACAGCTTAGTGGAATTGTGCTTGCCGGGTCATTGGTTCTAGGTTTGAACGTTACCGTAGCGCATGCAACGGTAACCCCTGCAATTTCAGGCAGTCGGTCATGTGGGGTCTCGCAGTTTGGCTGGTCGTGCCTTTGTCGGGTTGGGGCATTCCGAATTACCGCTGCACATACGATCACAGGTGCAGCTCACGCTTCTGGTTGCCAGGTGGGTCAATGAATAGGCGGAGGTGGGGTGCGGCTGCGCTGGCTACAGTTTTGGTCAGCGTTGCTGTGTTGATGGGTTGCAGCGAGCAGGTTTCCTCCGAAGGTGAGGAGGAAACCCCACCCGTTGAATCCTCGGTCGAGCAGCACTACTTCACGGGCACGATACGTGAATTTGTTGATGCCAGGGCTGCTTGTTTTGAGCGGTATGGGTTACAGGTGACACCGGGTAATCCGAACGACCACCCATACTTCACTGTGGACTTCAGCGCGGTAGGGGAGGCGCGATTTGATGAAGTCTCTGCTCACTGTCATGAAGTGATCGGCCACTTTGAGCCGCCGACTCTGAGCGAGGAAGCTGCGATTGAGTTGTATATCTGGCTCGAGGGGCAGTTCCAATGTTTTGTCGATGCCGGATTCGACATGGAACCGTTGCTTTCTCGTGAGTTGTTTCTTGATGAGGCAGCTAGGTATGGGCACGCCAGAACCGTCGTTGATCCTGTTGGTCACGCCTGGGAGAGCATCATTGACGCATCCGGCAATAGTGCTACCTATCAGTGGGACGAGTTGCTGGCCTTATGCCCGCGTTCCACGGAGGAGTGGCCCAGCGACTAAGCACAGATCGGGTTCTTGCTCTCGTTCCCTCCGGTGGTTGAGCGCTCAACCACCGGAGGGGAGGTGGGTTTATTACTTGATCTTCTGTAGTGTTTGGCGAGAAGCGGAAAGGGCAGCCTCTAATGGTTAAGAGCGGTCGTAGTCGTCGGGTGGTCTCTGGTGCCACCTGGCTGGTGTTTGCACTGGGTGTGGGGCTGGCCGGGGTGCTGGCCGGACGCGGGTTTGTCGCTGCTGAGGTCGAGGAGTTCGCCGCTGATCCGGTTACGCATGAGGTGACCGTGGGTTCGGTGGGTCACGTATTGCGCTTTGAGGCGCGTGGCTCATGGCCGATGGCGCCGCTGGTGAAGTCTGCCCAGGGCGGGGTGGTCACCTCCGTTGATCTGCCCGCGGACGGAATTGTCGATAATGGCGCCCAAATGCTGACGGTGACGTTGCGTCCGGTGATCGCGCTCGTTGGCGAGGTGCCTGCGTCCCGCGATTTGATGCAGGGCTTACGCGGCCCCGATGTTGAACAGTTGCAGGCGCATCTGGTTGAGCAGGGGCATCTGGCCATGAATCCTAACGGAGTGTTCAATGCTGCCACCCGGCAGGCGGTGGTGCGGTGGCAGCGGTCGGTTGGGTTTGTCCCGGCGGACGGAATGGTTCGGTTCGGGGATGTGGCGTTCATATCGGAGTTGCCTGCTCGCGTGGTGCTTAGCGAAGACGTTGGTGTCGGCGTCACGGTTAGCCCTGGGCAGGCGTTGATTGAGGGTGCCACGGGCGAGGCTGTGGTGGAGATTGTGACCTTCCCAGACCAGGCGGCGATGATTCCTCAGTCCGAGGAGTTAACGGCGTCGGTAGCTGGGTATGCGTGGGAAGGACGGTTCGGCCCGTCATGGACGGATGCCGCTGGGCAGGTGCGCATTCCGGTAGCAACAGCCGAGGGTCGGCCAATTTGCGGCAGCGACTGTGTTCGCGCATTGCCGTTGGGCCGCTCCTCGGTGGTGGCGCTGCAAGTGGTGGTGGTGCCGTATACGCAGGGGCCGGTGGTGCCGGTATCGGCAATCAGTACCGATCCGAGCGGGCAGCCAATGGTGACCACCAAATCGGGCGAGGTTTTGCCGATCACGGTGGTGGCCGCGCACGGCGGGATGGCCGTGGTCGATGGCGTGGCGGTGGGTACCCGGATTCAGGTATTCGGCGGCTGACAATGAGCCTAGAAGTGCGCGACCTGTCTTTTACTTACCCGCGCGGGCGGGAGCCAATCTTCACCGATTTATCGGTCGGGTTTCGTTTCGGGGCCACCACCGCGATCACCGGACCCTCTGGTGGAGGTAAGTCCACGTTGCTTTACCTGCTTGGGTTGCTGCTCCGGCCTTCGGGCGGGCAGGTACTTGAAGATGGAGTTGAGCTATCCGGGCAACCGGATGGGGAGCGCTCGGCTTGGCGGGCATCCCGAGTGGGGTTCGTTTTCCAGGACGCGATGCTTGACCCGGCTCAAACCATTGTGGAGAACGTTTGCGAGGGCGCGTTCTACTCCGCAAGCAAGGGAGAGAACTGGGAAGCCCGAGCCAAGGTGATGCTAGAGAAGGCCGGAGTGCTAGCCCGCTTCGATCACCGCCCAGGGGAGATTTCCGGTGGGCAAGCCCAGCGGGTTGCGTTGTGTCGAGCGCTGCTGAAACGCCCGGCCATCGTGCTGGCAGATGAGCCAACCGGGAATCTGGATTCAGATTCAGCCTCCGTGGTGTGGCAGATGCTGGTGGATGCCGCGAACGACGGCGCGTGTGTCATCATTGCCACGCATGACAAGGCTCGGGCAGCTTCCTGTGATGAGCAGGTGATCGTATGAGCGGCCCAAACTCCCGGCGGGTGATTCGAGAAGCGATCAACTCGGCAAATCGACGGCCCTGGCGCACCTTGACGGTGGGTCTGGCCGTGCTGGTGATGTGCTTATCGGTGTTTATCACCACCGGGCAATCTGTCGGGGTTGAACGTCGGGTGCGAGAGCAGATGGAATCCGAATCCGCTCGCTTGATCTCGATTACCTGGCGAGTGATGGATGGCGGCATCGACCCGTCCGCCGTTGAACGCATCAACACGCTTACCGGTGTTGAATGGGCGCTAGGCCGTTCCCCAGCCCTCGACTTGACCAACTATGGCCTTCATGGCGGGAACCCTTGCCCGGCCGTAGCGGTAGTCGGAGAACTGCCGCCGCAAGCAATTGGTGTCACTACCGGCCGCGCCGCCCTAGCGGGAGAGGCGATGGTGACCGCCGCCGCGGCAAACTGTCTCGGATTGATGCAGCCCGCCGGTACCGTAACCCCGGCCAGCGCTCGACAAACCGTAGTTACCGAACCCGTCTTCGCCGTTGTCGGTGGCCTTGACGTTGGGGAGGCTCTTGCTCAAATCGCGAACTTCACCTTCTTGCGTACCAATGAGCCGGTGTCCTTGGTGGAAATCTTCATCCAAGCAGACGAAGCCCGCAACATCCCAGCCATCACCGAGGCCGCCCTGCGCCTAACCGGTGTCCCCGATTTGATCGATCTGTCCGTTACCTCATCTGAGGCAATGCTTGAACTCAACGCGATCCTGGAACGAGAACTTGCCGCCAATTCTCGGATCATCGCCGCCGTTGTACTCGCCGCCGGTATGGGCTTCACCGGTCTAGCGCTCGCCCTATCCGTTGGCGCTCAACGCCGTGATTTCGGTCGTCGTCGCGCTCTGGGCGCTTCTCGTTCTCTGCTGATGAGCCTGGTACTCCTTGAAGGCGCCATCCCCGCCCTGCTGGGCGCCATTGCTGGCACCAGCATTGGCATCATCACCTTGGCCCTGCTTCATGACGTAACTCCTGACCTAGCCTTCGCCCTCTCCGTGCCCGCCCTAGCCCTCATCGCCGTCCTCATCGCCTCCATTCCCGCCGCCCTCACTGCCGCCTATCGCGACCCTGTTGCCATTCTCCGCGTTCCGTAAAGCTCACTAAATCACGTAAGTGCAGGTTTCAGCTCTTGCGTATTGAACGAGCGTCCTGTATGATTGAAGTAGAAGACCACGGCGACAAACATGTCAAGTGTGGAGCTATTTGCATCGTGAGGAGGTGTGAAATGTTTGACACGGTTTGGTCTGATGCGATAAGCGACGCCGACGGTTCTCCGGGCGAGCATCTCGCACTTTTGGATGCTGAGCTTTCTGAAATGCTTGACGTGTCCGGGTCGATTGCTGACGATGCACTGGAAGTAACGATAGCGGCCATTTGTGAAGCCGTGCGTCGAATTAACGAGCTAGAGGCGAGAACGGCGGTGCTGTTCGAACGAGCGCGTCAGCAAGCTCTTCGCACCGATTGTTTATTGAACCTTGATGATGCAAATGTGCAGAACGCCGACCAGGCCCGTTTGGAGTATTTGTCGTGCGGAGCGATCACGGCGGAAATCGCGGTGGACGCTCACCTGACGGAATACAACGTGGGCGGGCGGATGCATGCCGCCCAACGGCTAGCGGAGCGGGCGCCCCGCACCCTGGCCGGAGCATTTTGTGGCGAGGTGTCCTGGCGTAACGCCAGTCTGGTTGCTGACGCAGTATCCGACCTAGACCCAGTCGTGGCAGATCGGCTGGACGCGGCGGTAGCCGAACGAGCCGGACGCTTGAACCCGACAGCGTTCAAACGCACCCTGCGTACCACTCGCGAACGCATCCACCCGATAAAGCCATCCACCCGGCACGCGGAGGCGGCGACCAAGCGATACGCCAGCCTTGACCCGGCCAACGATGGCATGGCCTACCTGACGATCTACTCCACGGCAGCAACCCTGGGAGCCGCCTATGACCGGGTTGAAAAGCTGGCCAAACAGGCCCGAACGGTTGGCGATACCCGCACCCAAGAACAACTGCGCGCCGATGTCGCCTGCGCCCTGCTCCTAGATGACGGCACCCTCGACCTGACCGCCGTTGCCGCTGCCGTCGCAGCAGAGGCAGGAGACGCAGACACACTCGAACCAACCCCAGGTGAGCGATGGCTCACCCGGCACTCCTTAGGAGTCCTGACCAGAGCAGTCAGGCCACGGGTATATGTCACGATCCCAATGCTCACGCTACTGGGCCAAGATGACACCCCGGCCTCGCTTAACGGACACATCCCTATAGACCCGGAAACCGCCAGAGAACTCTGCGGTCAGGCCACCTCATTCACCCGGCTCCTAACCGATCCGATCCAAGGCGACGTACTCGCCACCGATGCCCGCACCTACCGGCCTCCGGCAGACCTAGCCCAATACGTGACCCTGCGCGATGGCACCTGCCGTTTCCCCGGTTGCGGCGCCAAAGCCGCCCGCTGCGACCTCGATCACACGATCCCCTTCGATATCACCGGCAACAACGCAGGTGGCCCCACCGCCGCTACCAACCTCGCCGCGCTTTGCCGCAAGCACCACACGCTAAAGCACCAAACCACCTTCACCGTCCACCAAGCGCCCGCCACCAACAGCACCCTAACCTGGGAAACCCCACTCCACCACATCGCGGTAACCCAGCCATCGGCCCAAGCAGAAAAAGACTGGGGACCACCACCCTTCTAAACTCTTCCCGCTCACCGCTGCGGGTTCATCTGGCAAGCCAGTGCCTGGCCCTCATCGAAGGGGATGCCACCTGGGAGCATCCGGGGTGGTATCTCGCAACCTGCGGGGATGTAAATGCCGACCTCACCATCGACCAAGCTGATCTGGGCGCAGGCGGGCTGACGATCAAGCTCGAAAGCCAGGCTCTCCTCTGGGGACATCGTGAGTAACCGATCCATGAATTCGTCGGTGTACCACAATCCGGCATAAACTAGGTCGTTTCCTCGGAACCCCTCAGGCATTACCCCGTGTCGCACCAGGCAGTCAGCAACTGCGTTCTCCTGCGGAATGTTCTGCGGAGCTAGACGAGAATGGGGCGTCTGACAGGCCGGGGGCAATAAATGAGGCGAACATATTGCCGCGGTCATTGACGTTCGTGTTAAATATGATACTTCCGCCGGGAGGCATGTTGGGGGAATTGTTCGCGCATTCCCCGGCGCGGTATACCGCCTCTACGACCTCTTCTTGACTGATAACACCGTCCGCCAGGATGGCCCAGACGAAGGGGCTATCGGATGCATAAAAGGTGGCCCTCATCGCATCGGCCCATGGGCCTTGGAACTCGGGTGTTTCAGGGCGCACAGGC
>WQZL01000126.1 GCA_009780755.1 Promicromonosporaceae bacterium
CACTGCGGAGTAGAAATAGTGATCTCATCAGTATGAATCAAATCCATGTAACGCATGGTGAGCGTGCCAATACAGGTCACGGTCTGCGCCGGAGCCAGCACCAGGCCAGGGAACGTACCCTGGAAACCATCAACGGTGGGCGTATCCGTGAAGTCCACATCGGCATTGCCGCGCGTAGAGCACGAATCCCAGATCACGTCCGGGCCATCAATGGTGACATCACGCCAAGTGATGTCGGCCAGCGGGTAACGCCCGGCGTTGGAGAAGGAGAAGTACACCGGGATTTCAGTAGTACCACCCGGAGCCGGACGGGTGAAGGTATTCGCGTACTGCGAACCCTTAACCACGTATAGGCAGTTCTCCACACAGTCGGGGATAACGATGATGTCGAAGTCGTCAACGTCATACACTTCCTCGCCGGTGGTCACACCGAAGCCCTCAACCAGCAGCACGTTCTCATGCAGCAGGGCAGTACCCATCACAACAGTGCCATGACAAGTAATCGCAGCTCCCGGAGGTAGCACTAGGCTGGGGAATGAAGCCCGAGCAGATAGTCCAGGACGCCGTGAAGCGTTCACCGGAACGATCTCGTAACCAGGAGCGCCAAAGCACGCGTGCCAGACAACATGTGGGCCAGTAACCGTGTTGTCAACCCAAGTAATGTTTTCCAGCGCCTCGTTGCCATCGTTAGTGATAACAACCGTAACCGGAATCGGCGTGGTCAATGGCGTATTCGCTGGGCGAGTCAAGTTGACCGGGTTGCCCATCGAAGAACTCTTGACAACGCTGATTGACGGGTCGCAGTCGTCAACGCAGGGGTCTTGCCCCTGGCCGATTTCTAGCTTCCACTCAGCTTCATCATCGACCTCGTAGCCGGAGTCGACGCCCTCGCCTTCAATGGTCATCACGTTGTGGTGGAAGTTTGCCGCACCCATTGCAATGGTGCCCTCACAGGTCACCACACCACCAGGAGGCAGCACGAGGTTATCGAAGTTACCCGAGGAACCGTTACCGCCTTCTGGACGGTGCAGGGTGATTAAGGTCGCGCCATGACAACGCAGCCAGGTCACGTCCGGGCCAGCCACAGTCTCATCAGACCAAGTGATGTTGGTCATCGCCTCGGTACCGGTGTTCTGGAACGTAAACGTCACCAAAACAGGTGTGGCAGCCGTGTATTGCGGGCGGGTAAACAGTGCTGGGTTACCGTGTGGCGAGGTCTTCTGCACCGATACTTCAGGGCGCAGCGGCGGGATGACCGTGGTCTCCCAATCACCCGTGCCATAGAAGTCAGGTGTGCGAACAGTTACCTCATTGGCGTGGTGGGGATCATCGTGGCCCATCGAGAGGGTGCCCTCACAGGTCACCCGCTGTCCCGGAGCTAACACCAGACCAGGGAACGTGCCCTGGAACCCATTAGCCGTCGGAGTCGGGTTATGTGGAACAACATTTCCACCCGAGACACAACTCGACCAGATAACATCCGGGCCAGCCGTGGTTACATCGCGCCAGGTGATGTTTGTCATCGGACGGTGTGAGTCGTTGCGGAAGGAGAATGACACCGGAATATCGGTGTACATGCCCGCAGCCGGACGCGTAAACGAGTCACCGAACGACGAACCCTTTTCTACGTAAAGGCAATCATCTTCACATGCCTCGGCAATTGTCTCCTGCACGATACGGCAGTCATCAAGCTCCCAATCGCCACCAGAAATGGGAGTAAGGGAAGCGATCAGTTGGCCAGAGGGACTCGTGTGTTCCACGACGTACTCGAACGTCACGGATGCGCCAGAAGCGATAACTACATTCTCCCACCGAGCAGACTCGGTGTTTGTAACGGAGTTGAACCCGCGGTTGGCCAAGCTTCCGGTGCTATACACAAGTCCCGGCGGATCAGCAATAGCAAAGGCCCTACCCGCACCATGTGCTGCCTGGGAAAGACTCCACAGAGCGGCCACAGTAGCCGGAGTCTCACCCGTGTTACGCAGCGTGAAGACGTGAATCGACTCCCCACCTTGGGAAATCAGACCGCCAGGAACCACCACGGTCTCACATGCCAGACGCGCTGGAGGCGGTGGCGGTGGCGCGCCATCAGTCTGGTTGAGTACCGAACACGTGTCCCCACCAGGAGACAGCGTAGCAATAGCGGTGTAGCCCATGGCAGCCTCACCGTCCGGCTCACCATCAGCTTGCAAACGGTAAGTAATCAGCGCGGTCTGTCCTGGGGCAAGCGTGCCGGTCCAGGTCAGCGTCGTGCCACCAGGAACGGCAGGCGGCGTGACGGTGCCAACTGTTGCCAAGGCCGAACCGGACACAAACGAGAACCAGTCATTGTGCAAAGCGTTTGTTATGTCAATTACTGCCGAGATCGTCCGTTCCTCGTGACCCTCATTCCAGATAGTCACTGAATGCGTGGTTTCTATACCAGGAGACACCCGGATCGGGCTAGCAACCATTACACACGACGGAGGTGGCGGCGGAGGTGGAGGCGGAGGCACCGCTAGCGTCGCATTCGGCGCGGCACACGTGTTCCCCCCAGGAGTCAACGTCGTGGTAGTCGTGACGTCACCAGCTCCGATCGATGGGTCGGCAGCCCGCAAACGGAATTCGATCACCGCAGTTCCACCCGCAGGCAGCGTACCGGACCAATTGATGTTGTTACCGGTCAAGTTAGCGGTACCAGTAGAGGGGGTGATCGATCCAGCCACTAGCGAGAATCGACCACCAGCCAGCGCGTTTGCCAGGCTCGTGACAGAGGTAATCACTCGTGATTCCACATCGGGGTTGGTGATCGAAATCGTGTGAATGGTTTCCAAACCAGCCTCAACCGTGGTTGGGCTGGCAACCTGCGTACAAATTGGATCTACCGGCGGTGGCGGGGGCGGCGGAATCTCCGTAGTCGTATTCGCCACGACACACGTACGGTCACCGTTAGACAAAGTGGTGGTGCTATTGACCTCAGCGGCCCCAATCGACGGGTCAGCGGCCCGTAACTGGTAGGTGATAACCACTTGGCCGCCAGCGGGGACCGTGCCAGACCAGTTGATGTTGGTACCACTCAGGGAAGCATTACCAACAGAAGTGGTGATCGATCCGGTCACGAACGTGAACCGGCCACCAGCCAAGTGGTTAGCGATACTTGTCTGAGAAGTCAAGGCGCGCGCCAAGTGACCTTCGTTCCAGATGGTAATGGTATGTGTAGTCACCCCATTTGGAAGCACCAATGTCGGGCTAGCGGTCTTCACGCAGGTAGGTGGTGGCGGAGGTGGAGGTGGAGGTGGAGGTGCCTCGGTAGTGTTCACCACCTCACAGGTACCAGCACCAGGAGTTAACGTGGTGGTGGAGGCACCCTCACCAGCCCCAATCGATGGGTCAGCAGCTCGCAAGCGATAAGTGATAGTCACAGTACCGCCAGCCGGGACAGTGCCATGCCAGCCAATGCTGGTAAGACCCTGAGCAATGGTACCGCTCGAAGCGACAGCCGAACCAGCCACCAGCGTGAACCGGCCGCCCTGTAAAGCATTGACAACACTCGTGCTAGAAGCTAGATCCCGTGCCTGCTCTGCCCGGTTAGTAATCGTGATGGTATGAACCGTCTCATTCCCAGCCCCAACTAAAACTGGGCTAGCCGTCTTGGTACAAACCGGCGGCGGCGGCGATGGCACATAAACGTATACCGGGCAAGACCCATTCCACGTCGCACCAAACGGCGCCCACACCCGGAATAGCCCAAAAGTAGTTGTGTCGGCTGGCACCCGCAGCGTGAATGTCATTTCGCCAAATGCACCAGGAAAAATGTACCTAATCTGCAGCATTCGATCCGGGGCATAAGTGACAGGGACAGCAGATCCCCATATGGTTCCGCTAGGCGCTGGCGGATTCACCAGTTCCAACGGAGCCTGCCAGGTAATAGTCGCTGCAGTACCAACACCCCCACTAGTCTCACCCTGGTAGAACTGACCGGTGACGACAAACGTTTCGCCCGGCCTGACCACCATTCTGTTTGAAGTAATCAAACAATAGCTATCACCCAGATGTGGTTGTGTAAGCTCATTCTCTACCGTGCACGATCCGCCGCCAGCAACGGTAGTAACCGAGTTAAACACCACCGCACCCGTACTCGGATCAGCAGCCTGCAACTGGTAGGTAATGGTGGCGGTGGCACCACCGGCAAGCGTGCCGGTCCAGTTCAGCAGGTTGCCAGACCTGGTAACACTGCCCGTTGAGGAACCAACCGAAGCATCTACCAGCGTCATCCGGCCAGCTGCAAGAGCCTGCGAAATATTCACCGAGGCGCTCAGCGTGCGCTGCTGAGTACCGTCGTTACGAACAGTAACCGTGTGTGTAGTCACATCACCGGGCTGTACCAAACGCGGAGTTCCCGTCTTGGTGCAAGTAGGTGGTGGTGGTGGTGGTGGCGGCGGCGGCGGGGCCAATGTCTCGTTTACCACGTTACATGTGCCATTGTTTGGAGTTAGCGTGGTTGTGGTTGTGACCGTGCCCGCGCCAATGGACGGGTTCGCCGCCCGCAGGCGATAGGTGATCGTCACGGTTGCGCCCGCGCCAAGTGTGCCGTTCCAGTTGATGTTGTTACCGCTCAAAGTGGCGATACCAACTGAGGCGGAGATTGATCCGGCCACTAGCGCAAACCGGCCATTTTGTAGCGCGTTTGCGATGCTTGTACTCGAAGATAGTGCGCGCTGTTGGTTACCCGTGTTAGTGATAACCAGCGTGTGCAAGGTTTCTGCACCGGCAGCTACTACGCGCGGGTTACCGGTCATGGTACAGGTAGGCGCCGGAGGAACCGGAGCCGTAGTCTCATTCGGAGCCGAGCAGTTGTTGTTGCCGGTACCCATCGTGGTGGTGGATGTGACCGTGCCCGCGCCAATCGATGGGTTAGCCGCCCGCAAGCGGAAGGTGATAGTCGCGGTCTGGCCGGCGGTAAGCGTGCCGGACCAGTTAATGTTGTCACCGCTTAGGGTGGGGGTACCTCGGTTAGCCGAAATAGATCCGGCCACCAGCGTGAAGCGTCCCCCAACCAGATGGTTAGCGATACTTGTCGAAGAGGTCAAAGCCCGCTGTTGGTTACCATCATTACGGATGGTAACTGTGTGCGTGGTTTCCGCGCCAGGCTGAACCAGACGTGGCGTGGCTGTCTGGGTACACGTCGGCGGTGGCGGTGGCGGTATCGGCGGCGCCGTTGTCTCATTTACCCCGGTACATGTGTTCCCACCAGGGGTTAGCGTGGTAGTAGCTGTGGCTGTAGCCACGCCGGTAGATGGGTTTGCTGCGCGTAGGCGGTAGGTGATGGTCACCCGCGCACCAGGCGCGAGTGTGCCCGACCAGTTAATGTTATTGCCCGAACGACTAGCATTACCAACCGACGCATTAACATCCACGAACGTGAATCGGCCATCTTGTAGGTGCTGGGCAATACTCGTCACCGAGGAAAGCGTGCGCTGTTGGGTGCCCGTATTAGTAACCGTCAAAGTATGCGTAGTGGTCGCCCCAGGCTGAATCAGCCGAGCATTCACACTCTTAGTACAAGTCGGGTTCGGCGGCGGAGCCATAGTTTCATTTGTCACATTACAAGTACCGCCGTTAGGTGCTGGCACCGTGGCCGTGGTAGTAAATGTGGCGGTTTGGGCCGGGTTAGCAGCCCGCAACTGATAAGTAATCGTCGCGGTCTGTCCCGCGTTAAGCGTGCCATTCCAAGTAATAGTGTTACCACTACGAGTTGCGGTACCACGGTTAGCGGTTGGACCGCTGGCTACCGTGGTACGCCCATTCTGCAGAGCATTCGTAAGGTTCACCGTAGCGGTCATTGGCCGAGCAACCGGGCCATCATTACGAACAACTACAGAATGTGTAACCGTCTGACCAGCCGGAATAATCCGCGGCGCACCGGTCATCGTACACGAACCACGCGGAGTCAACGTCGTCGACGCGTTAACCGTCTGACCGTACATCCACTCGTTCATCTGACGGCCATCACCCCAAGTGGTACGACCATCAACGCGGAAAATTCGCACGGCCATGTCGGTCCGGCCCCAGCGGTGCGCACCGCTAGCCGAATTTACATTGGTACCTGACTGCGTGGGCATCAGACCACCACAGCGCATCTGCGTGCCGTTGTCCCAACAGTGGTTCGGGTGGTGTGGTATACCCCAGTTGATGCGCTGGTTACCGGAGTTTGGGCCATTCAGGGCGCGAATCTGGATGCCGCCCTCACGGTACTCGACGTCCTGGTGCACAAAGTGTGTCCGACCAGCCGCGACACTCGCGTTAATGGTGATCGCGGTAGTCAGCGGCACCAAAGCGCCAGCACCATTGCGGCCATCCCAAGTGATGTTATGCGTACCAGCGCGAGCCTGCGCTATGGTAAACGTGCGGTTCTGCCCGGCAATGGTCACGGTGATCGGACCGGCCTGGTTATTGGTCACCACAATCCGGCCACCATAGTTGGCACCGGTAGCGGTGTGCTCATACCGAACAGTAATGCTCGGGTTTGAGAACTGCGGGTTAACCCAGTTTGTCGACCGACCATCAAAGAACCGCGCCGTGCGTGGCATTGACAAGTCCGGCGGTTCCCAGAAAAAACGGCCAGCTGGCGCACGACACCCTGTCATGCCATCGACCTGGTATCGCCGACCACCCGGGTTCTGCCGCGGATCATCATGGTGGGCGAGCATTGAGCGGAACGCGGGCACACAGTTTATGTGAACGCCAAGGCCATTGGCGCGCATAGCCGAGTGGATACCATTAATCGAAGGTTGGGTAACTTCAAAGCGATAACCCTCAGAGGTCAAAACCCAGTGACGCTGGCGTTCGCGGAGGCTCAACCGTGCACTGCCGCCGGTAGTGTTGGGCATTCTCGCATCGCCGTAGCCTGACTGCCGGATGATGTTACCCCACACACGACCACGCTGCATGGTGCCAGCCGGGGTACGCACCGCAATATCCCAGCGGGAGGGGATCCAACCCCGACCCTGAGAACCTGTGGAAATGTCTAGCCCTCCGGTGTTGCTTTCCAGAAGTACCCGGGCACGCCAAACGCCCGCCGTTGCGCTACGCAACTGCATCCGCTGCAATGGATCGGCGGTACCGTTTCTGGCCGCCATTGCCCCGGTAGCCTGTTGACCCTGGGTAACACCACGGTTAAGCACGGTGCGAATTACCTGCCCGGTTGGCGAAGTGACTTCCAATACAGCACGCGAAACACGGTAGGTATGCGCATGCCGCCAGCTGTTGGTGAGACCACGTATATCAATCTGATGACAAGCATCCGCGAAAATATAGAAGGTCTGCGAGCGTGACGTGTGGCCGCCACCCCAGTTGCTGTTGTGTGACTGACGGCTAGTGGTCGTGGCGTTGTTCCAGTTCGGCG
>WQZL01000127.1 GCA_009780755.1 Promicromonosporaceae bacterium
CCGGGGTGATACCGCCAGCCAAGATGACCGGACAACTCACCGCCTGTTGGATGGTGCGCCACGCGGCAAGGTCAGCCGGGCCGCCCTGCTCGGCGGCAACCGGAGTGCGTGGGTCCAGGAGCAGTGCGTGCACACCGGCGCGGTCGTATTCCCTGGCCTCCCGCGCCGGTGTGTGCGGAAAAATGGTTTGGATGAGTTTTACGCCCAGCGGGCGCAGGGCTTCAACCAAGTGCATCGTCTCGGTGGGCGCGATCTCCCAATGCAATTGCAGGTAGGTGGGCCGCAGGGCCGCCGCAACCGCATAGACATGCTCTGTCGTTCCCCCGGTAACAACGCAGGTTTCCACCGGCGAGCAGGCGAGAAGTTCGCGCGCCTCGGCAACGCTAAGGTTCCACGGCACCGGCCGGGGGTACTCAACGACAAACCCAAGGATGCTCACGCCATACCGGGCGCAGAGCCGAACGTCCTCGGCTCGACGCAGCCCGCAAATCTTGATGAGGGGTCTAGCCATAGTGCTGCATCGTCGCGCATAGTTCCCGGTAGGCGACGGCCATATCGGAGGCTTGCCAGAGCGCGGTGCCAACCAGCACGGCATCGGCACCGGCCAGGCGGGCGCGCCGCACATCTGCTGGGCTAAGAATTCCGCTCTCGCTGATGAGCAAGGCATCCGGGGGCCTTGTGGGCGCCAGTGTTTGTGTTAAGCCGGGGCCTGCCCCATCACGTTCCAGGTTCAAGATGTCGCGATTGTTGATGCCGAGCAGCCGTGGACCAAGCGCCGCGGCAAACGTCATCTCCTCGGGGGTGTGAACCTCTACCAGCGGCTCTAACCCAAGGTGGAGCGCCTGCTCGTAAAGCATCCCGAGGGTTGGCTGGGTCAGTGTCGCGGCGATGAGTAGAACCGCGCTGGCGCCGAGGTCCAGCGTCTCGGCCAAATCATCGGAGGTCTCAATGAAATCCTTGCGGAGAAGGGGAACGCTAACGCTTGCGGAAATTTGCTGTAGCAGGGTGGGGCTGCCGCCGAAGTTCGCGGCCTCTGTTACCACAGAAAGACAGGGCGCACCCAGGTTGGTCAGCTCCTTTGCCACGGTAAGGGGGGAGCGCCCGCGCAAAAGGTCGCCATGCTTAGGGGAAACCGCCTTGATGTCGGGAATTACGGTCGGAGCGGCGGCCAGGGCAGTGTAGAAGCGGTGACTCATGTTGGCTCCGTGAAGCTGTTTGACATTTCGCGAAGCTGGGCTAGTTTTTCGGTGGCGGCGCCGCTGTCGATCAGCTCCCGGGCGAGGGCAAGACCCGTCGGGAAGTCATCGGCGCGTTCGCCCACGATCAGGGCACCGGCGGCGTTGAGAATAATGGCATCGCGACGGGGGCCGTCAATTTGGCCGTCAAACACGCCGACGATGGTTTCGGCATTGACCTCGGGGCTGCCGGTTTTTATGTCGGCTAGCCCGCAACGGGAAAGTCCGAAGTCTTCGGGTGCTATCTCAAAGGTGGTGACCTCACCATCTTTGAGGTGATTGATGCGTGTTCGGCCCAGCAGCGAAATCTCGTCTAGGCCATCTAGCCCGTGTACGAACATGGCGTTGGTGTAGCCAAGTTCCTTGGCGACGTAGGTGACGGTGTCGAGCAGGTCAGGCTTGTAGACACCCAGCAGGTGGCGTGGGGCGAACGCGGGATTGATGAGCGGCCCGATAACCGAGTAGAAGATGGTTTTAATTCCCAGGTCTTGCTCGGGAGGCAACACCTTGCCCATGACCGGATGGAAAAGCGGCGCGTAGAGGAAGGCGATGCCGATCTGCTCGATCATTTGCTCGGTCTGTTGCGGCAAAAGGTTAATGTTGACGCCGAGCGCCTCTAACACGTCCGCGCTGCCCGATAGGCTGGCGATGGAACGGCTGCCGTGTTTGGCGATGGGAATCCCTGCCGCCGCCGCGAGGATTGCTGTTGCGGTTGAGATGTTGAAGGTGGATAGCCCGCCACCCGTGCCGCAGGTATCCATAGTTTCTGCGCTTACTTGCGGGCGCAGGGGAACGCAGTTGTCGCGCATTGCCTTGGCGATGGCCGCGATTTCTTGTAGCGAGGCGCCCTTCATCAGCAGCGCCACCTGGAAACCGGCGATCTGTACATCGCTTACGGCGTCTTGCTTGATGGCACGGATGAGTTCGGCGATTTCTGGCTCGGACAGCTCTTGCCCGGTCGTGGTCTTCGCCAAGATGTCTTTGTAGTTATACACGGGAATTGTTCCTCTCGATGATGCGGCCTTGCCCGGAACGTAAAAATCCCTGACAAAGCCTATTGACTTTGCCAGGGACGAATCTTCGATCCGCGGTGCCACCCCGGTTCATGGCCGAAGCCATGCTCTCATCAAGCCGAATGCTCGGCGCTCTCACGCCGTTAAACACGCCCTCGATGGTTCCATTATGACATCCCGCATCTCCGCCCGGTTCTCAGCTACCCGGACTCTCTGTAAGGCGCGTGCGATGCCTTTACTTCCATCTCAGCGATTCATTCTCGGGCAGAGTATCACACGGCTGGCGTGCGGCATTGCAACGTGGCGCAACTTGTCGGAGGGAGTCGGTAGGGTGAACGGGTGAAGGTTAGATACGCCTCCGAGCGGCCGTTACAGGCATGGCGCACGCTCTCTCAGGTGCGGCACGGCCCCAAGGATCCGACGTTCCGGTGGCTATCTAACGCCGAGGTGTGGCGAACATCGCTGCTGTCGAGCGGCCCAGTTACCCAGCAGATTTTGCAAGACGGCCCGAATGCCGCCATCGTCAACTTGTGGGGGGAGGGCGCCGCCGAAGCGGCAGAGACGATTCCAACCCTGCTCGGAGAGTACGACGATGCGACGGGCTTTACGCCGCCAGAACGGGTGCGAGAAACCGCTCGCCGCGCCGCGGGAATGCGGATGCCGCGCACCGGCCGGGTGCTGGAATCGTTGATACCCGCCATCCTCGAACAGCGGGTACAGGCCGATGCTGCGCACCTGTCGTGGCGGCGACTTGTTAAGAAGTTCGGCACACCCGCCCCTGGCCCGACGCCGACGGGTCTGATGGTATTCCCCTCGCCGCAGGTGTGGGCGGCAATCCCTTCCTGGGAGTGGCACCTGGCAGATGTGGACGCCGCTCGGGCGCGTACCGCCGTCGCCTGCGCGCGCCTGGCCACCCGGTTGGAGACGGCCGCCACGCTGTCCTCGCCAGAGGCACAGGCGCTACTACAAAAGGTGCCGGGCATTGGCCCGTGGACATCGGCCGAGGTGGTGCAAAACGTGCACGGCGACGCTGATGCGGTATCGCTCGGTGACTACAACCTGCCGAACGTCGTTGGCTGGGTGCTTGCCCGTGAACGCACCGATGAGGCCGGTATGTTGCGCCTGCTCGCCCCCTATGCCCCCCACCGTTATCGCCTCATCCGAGTGATTCGCAGCCACGAAGCGACGCACGAATCCTCCCGCCGAGGCGCCCGAATGCCCCTAGAAGACCACCGCCGCTTCTGGTAAAACCCCCCTTCCTCCCCCCCAGCCACTGGCGAGGTGGGATGTCGGTATTGACCGCTAGGGTGGTTGGGTGAGTAAAACCGAAAGTGGGGCGGCGTTGGAGGTACTCCGGCGGGTGTTTGGGTACGACGCCTTTCGAGGTGACCAGGCTGCCATTATTGATACCGTGGTGCGGGGCGAAGATGCGCTCGTACTCATGCCCACCGGTGGCGGAAAGTCGCTGTGTTACCAGATTCCGGCGCTCGTGCGGCCTGGTACCGGTGTGGTCATCTCGCCGTTGATCGCGCTCATGCAAGAT
The DNA here is from genome assembly GCA_009780755.1 of Promicromonosporaceae bacterium. GTDB lineage: Bacteria > Actinomycetota > Actinomycetes > Actinomycetales > Cellulomonadaceae > Xylanimonas. The sequence goes on from WQZL01000127.1 coordinate 3,792, forward strand.
CAGGTGGACGCGCTGGCCGCGCTCGGTGTGCGGGCCGCCTTCCTTAACTCCACGCTTGACCTCGATGCCCGCCGCAAGGTGGAGCGCGCCTTCGTCGCCGGGGAACTCGACCTGCTCTATCTCGCGCCCGAGGGGCTTCGCACCGAGGCCGCGATGAGCCTGTTGGATCGCGGCGCCATCTCGCTCTTCGCCATCGACGAGGCGCACTGCGTCTCCCAGTGGGGTCACGATTTTCGCCCTGACTACCTTGAATTATCGGTGTTGCACCAGCGCTGGCCGGGCGTGCCGCGCATCGCGCTGACCGCCACCGCCACGGCTGCCACTCGCGCCGAGATCGTCGAACGGTTGGCCCTGGATGCCGCCCGACAGTTCGTTTCATCGTTTGACCGGCCAAACATTCAGTACCGCATCGTGGGCAAGGATCGCCCCGACAAACAGCTGCTCGCGCTGCTGCGCACCGAGCATCACGGCGACGCGGGGATTGTCTACTGCCTTTCGCGGGCCTCCACCGAGCGGGTAGCCGAGATGCTGTGCGAAAACGGCATAGACGCCCTGCCGTACCACGCTGGACTATCCACACAGGTCAGGGCCGCAAACCAGGCACGATTTTTGCGTGAAGATGGGCTGGTGATGGTGGCGACCATCGCGTTTGGTATGGGCATCGACAAGCCGGATGTGCGGTTCGTCGCCCACCTCGATCTGCCCAAATCTGTCGAGGGGTATTACCAGGAGACCGGGCGGGCCGGGCGTGATGGCGGGCCGTCAACGGCCTGTCTGGCCTATGGCCTGGCCGATGTGGTGCAGCAGCGACGCCTGATCGAGCTTTCCGAGGGCGACGCGGCACACAAGCGGAACTTGACCCGGCATCTAAACGCCATGCTTGCCCTCTGCGAGACGGTGGAATGCCGTCGCACCCAGCTACTTGCCTATTTTGGGCAGGCCCATCCGTCACCGGAGCAACCCCAACCCCCGGTGGCTGAGCCTGCCGAAATCACCACCGGCTGCGGCAACTGCGACACCTGCCTGCAACCGCCAGCATCTTGGGACGGCACCATTGCCGCGCAGAAGGTACTCTCGGCGGTGTTTCGACTCGCCAAGGAACGCGGACAATCGTTCGGGGTCGGGCAGATCATCGACATCCTGCGCGGGCGGGACACCGAGAAGGTGCGGCGCTTTCGCCACAATCAACTGACCGTCTTTAACGTCGGCGGCGATCTATCGGAGGGGCAGTGGCGAACCGTCATCCGGCAGCTTTTGGCCCAAGGGTTACTGGCCGTCGAACCGGAACATTCGACGCTGCGGCTCACGGAGGAATCAGGGGATGTGTTGGGCGGGCGGCGCCAGGTTAACCTGCGCGTCGATGTGGTGGCGCGGGCGGCGGGTCACGGCGGCAAGCGCGGGCGGACGGGGGCGGCTTCGACCTCTCGACCGGCTCCGGCCAGCGCCGGTTCAACCCTCGAGCTGGCATCCGCCGACTTGCCGCTTTTCGAGGCTCTGCGCGCCTGGCGGGCCGGGGAGGCCAAGGCTATGGGTTTGCCCGCCTACATCGTATTTACGGATGCGACCCTGCGCGGCATTGCGACAGCCCGCCCAACATCGTTGGACGGGCTGTCACAGATCAGCGGTGTCGGCGAAACCAAGCTGGCTCGCTACGGCGAGGCTGTTTTGCAGGTGGTTTCCGTTTCGGCTGGTTGAGTAGGGAGCGCAGCAACCTGGATGGTTTAGGAGCGCTTTTGGAGGGCGCGGGTGGCGCCGAAGACGGCGAGTACGGTCCAGACAGCGAGCACGATGATGGAACGGGCTGGCATGTCAAAGTGGTTGGAGATCAGGGTGGCCCGCATCAGCTCGGCCATCGGCGTAACCGGTAGCCACTGGTGAATATCGATCAACCACTGTGGCATATGCGCGGCGGGGAAGGAGATGGGTGAGAACAGCAGCACGATGAACACGATGAACTGGGTCATTAGCTGGGCCGTCATTGGCTTAAGCACGAGCGCCATCGAGAAACCAACGGTCGAGGCGATGAGCGCCACCAGCGGGATGGCTAGGACGATCCAAGGCGAGATGGATAGCGTCACGTCAAAGTGCCAGGAGCCGAGCATGATGCCGACAATTGCGCCGGGCAGGGCGATCAGCGTCCACAGGGTCAGGTCGGCGACCATGAAAATGATGCGGGACACGGGCAGGGTGCGCATCCAGTCGAACGAACCCTCGGTGCGGGATTGAGCGGTTAGCTGCGGAGCCAGCACCAGGCCGAGCATAATGAGCGAGATCGTGGCCGCACCGGTGGCCAGGTGCATGGCGGCCTCGGGCGGCGGGGTGCCGATCAGCAGGCCGAAACCAAACACGGTGGCCACCGCCATGATTATCTGCATGATGAACGCGAACGACACCATCTGGGCGGCGCGGCGGAACTGCCATTGCATCATCAGGCCGACCTGGGCGAAAGTGGCGGCACGGCCAGGGGCGGTAAGAGAGATTGTTGCGGAGGTCATTTTGGTAGTCCTTAAGTAGTTACGTCGTCCTGCGTAGTCGCAGGGCAGAGGTGGGGTTTGGGTTCTGCGGCGCGCTGGTGTTTGCGCAGAAGGTGGGCGGGAGTCAGGCGTCACCGTTTTCTTGGCCGACGAGGTTGATGTAGACGTCTTCAAGGGTGTTGCCTTCGTTATTGGCCACCATTTCGGCCGGGGTGCCGCGCGTGACCACCTTGCCTTCATCGAGAAGTACCACGTAATCGACCACCTGCTCGGCCTCGTGTACGTTGTGCGTGACCACGAGGATGGCGGCGCCTCGTTCGGCGATGCGGCGAATCTCCTGCCACAGCAGGCGGCGACGCACGGGGTCTACGTCGTTGGTGGGTTCGTCCAGCACTACCAGGGCGCTCGGGGCGACAGCAGCCATCGCAAAGGCGGTGAGGCGGGCGACGCCGCCAGAGGCCTTCTCCGATACCTTGTCAGCCCACTGCATCAGGTCGAGGGCGGTAAGCAGTTCCTCGGTGCGGGCCTTTGCGTCGGCCTTGGACATGCCGCGGATGCGCCCCACCATCTCGATGGCCTTGCGCGGGGTCAGGCCGGTGATTGGCACATTAGCCTGCGCCTGCACCGAGGCCAGTGTGCGGGCCTGGGCGGCGTTGGCCACGGCGTCGATTCCGGCCAGGGTGATGGTGCCGGCATTGGGGAGGGTCAGGCCGACCACCTGGTTTACCAGCGTGGACTTACCGGCGCCATTGTGGCCCAGTAGGCACAGCACCTCTCCGGCGCGAATGGTGAGGCTCACATCGTCGTTGGCCTGTACGGCCTTGTCGCCCTTGCCGTAGCGCTTGGACAGGTTGCGGATGTCTAGGACATCTGCGGGTCGTCCGCCGGTTGAGCCGACGCTCTCCTGCCCATGCCTGAGGGCCGAAGCCAGGGGAGGGGAAGTGGTTGCGGTGGTCATCTCTTTGGTGTTCCTTTCGGTCTCTTTGAGCGATTCGCGGTTCGCGTACCGCTCGGTACGTACCGAACAGTATCTGATACCGAACGGTATTGCAAAACCGAGCGGTATGTTAGGCTGTAAGCATGGCAGGTACAAGAAACGGCGGC